>JADGPB010000064.1 GCA_017882655.1 Propionibacteriales bacterium | reverse complement strand
GAGAAGGGCGCGAAGGTACTCATCGTCGGCGCCATCGACGGCTCGCAGCTCGGCACGCAGCTCGCTGCCGCCAAGAAGGCCGGCATCACGGTCATCGCTTATGACCGACTGCTCACCAATACGGCGAACGTCGACTACTACGTCGCGTTCGACAACTTCAAGGTCGGTGTCCTCCAGGGGCAGGCGCTCCTCCAGGGCCTCGCGGCACGCAAGGGCACGAAGACCAAGTGGAACGTCGAGCTGATCGCCGGTTCGCCCGACGACTCGAACGCGAAGGTGTTCTTCGACGGCGCCATGAGCGTGCTCACACCGAAGATCGCCGACGGTACCCTCACGGTGCTGTCGAAGCAGACCAGTTTCGAGCAGGTCGTGACCCAGGGCTGGAAGGCCGAGAACGCGCAGAAGCGTATGGACACCGTGCTTTCCGGCTTCTACCAGAAGGCCGAGCTGGACGGCATCCTGTCGCCCAACGACACCTTGGGCCGCGCTGCGATGGCTTCTATCGCCGCCGCGAACAAGCCCCTGCCCGTCGTCACGGGTCAGGACTCCGAGGTGGAGTCGGTGAAGTCGATCATGGCCGGTCAGCAGTACTCGACCATCTTCAAGGACACCAACAAGCTCGTCGCACAGTCGATCACGATGGCGTCGGCGCTGCAGACGGGCAAGACTCCTGATGTCAACGACACCACGAGCTACAACAACGGCGTCAAGGTTGTGCCGTCGTTCCTGTTGGCCCCGGTGATCGTCACCAAGGACAACGCAGCATCCGTGTACGCCAACGACAAGACGCTCGGCCCGCTCACCAAGGGCTGACCACCGCTGGAACACCTGAACGGGTGCCGGGCCTATGGCTCGGCGCCCGTTCTGCGTTTCAGGTAGCGACGACGACGATGACCCGCGGCGACTGGGCGATGAGCCAGGCCATGTCGCCGGGGTCGGAGGTGAGGACGATCGGGTCCGGGCGGGTCTCTGCGACGGCAACCACGAGAGCGTCCACTGCCGAGATCGAGGCAGCGCAGCCGGAGGCGGTACGGATTCTGGCGGCTTCCCTGGCGGTCATCTCATCGATGTCGACGACGAGGCATGTGCGCAGCAGCCGGTTCGCCTCGAAGTCGCGGCGGTGGTCGCCACGCGCTCAGGCCGTGAGGCGTACGACCCTGTCGCAGCGCGCCACGACGCGCTCGTCGTGGGTGACGACGAGCAGCGGACGCGTACCGACGCCGGACCACAGGTCGTCGAGGAGGGCGTCCGCGGTAGGTGCGTCGAGGTGCTCGCTGGGCTCGTCGAGGACGAGGACGTCGTACGAGCCGGCGAGGAGCCGGGACAGCGCCAGGCGGCGCGCCTCGCCGCCGGAGAGCGTCGCCCCCAGCTCGCCGACGACCCGGTCAGGGTCCAGCGGGAGGCCGGCCTGCTCGAGCGCTTGGAGGACCTCGTCGTCCGTCGCGTCCTTGTTCCCGATCCGTACGTTCTCCGCGATCGTCGTCGCGAACAGGTGCGCGTCCTGGGCGAGATAGCCGACGCGACCGGTCGTCGTGACCGCGCCGTCGACCGGCGGGATCAGCCCGAGTACGGTCGCGGCAAGGGTCGTCTTCCCGACGCCACTAGGACCGACGACCGCGACGCTCTCGCCGACGGCGAGGTCGAACGAGATGCCGGAGGTCACCGGCGCGAAGCCGGGCCAGCCGATGGTGAGACCAGCGACGTGTACGGACGGGTCATCGCTCGCCTCACCGAGTGGCGCGTCGCCGCGGCCGACCGGCTCGGCCTCGAGCACCTCCACGACGCGGGCGAGCGCCGCCTGCGCACGCGTGAGCGTCTGCGCGGCCTGCGCGAGCCCGCCGAGGACCTCGTGCAGCGCCAGAGGTGTGAGCACGAGGACGGCGAGCAACCGCGGCGCGATGTCGCCGGAAACGACCGCCGCGCCGCCGATCCACAGTGCCGCGATGACCGCCGTACCGGCAGCCAGTACCTGTCCTGCCGCCGCCCACGCCCGTACGGCCGTGGCCCGTCGCTCGGCCGCCCGGAGCTGGGCGTCGAGGTCGTCGATGCGGGCGAGAGCGGCGGTGTCGGCGTCGTACGCGACGAGGTCGACCGCCACGAGCGCCGTCTGGCGCACCTGGTCAGCGAGGAGGCCGCGCAGTGGGACGGCTGCCGCGTCGGCGTCGCGCGAGACGCGCTGCGCCCAGGCGGGAAGGATCAGGCCCGCGACGATGGCGGTGATCAGCAGCACGGTCGCGCTGCCAACCGAGAACCGCGCGAGCATCACGAAAGTGCCGGCCATGACCACGACCGCCGACGCGAACGGCAGCACGACGCGGACGACGACGTCCTGGACAGCCTCGACGTCGGCCACGACACGTACGAGCAGGTCGCCGTGGCGGCGTCCCAGCAGTGTGGTGCGGGCGAGTGTGGTGTACGTACGGAGGCGGAGCGCGGACTGCATGCGCAGCGCCAGCTCGTGGCCGACCAGCCGTTCGGTGTAGCGGAACACGCCGCGGGAGATGCCGAAGAACCGCACACCCACGGCGGCGACGCTCAGATCGAGGAAGTTGGGGTGCTCGGCAGCCCTGGAGATGAGCCAGGCGGAGACGCCGATCAGCGCGATGGACGCGCCGCTCGCCAGGGCCGCGAGCGTGATCGCGGCCGCGAGCAGCCAGCGGCCTCTCGGTACCGCACGCAGGAGATCGGCGACGAGCCGCTGCCAGCCGGACCTCATGCGTCGGCCCCGATCCGTACGACCCGGTCGGCTGCGGCGAGCACCGCAGGCCGGTGGGAGACGACGATCGCGGACGCGCCCGAGGCCCGCACGCTCTCCACGACGGTCGCCTCGCTGTCGGCGTCGAGGCCGGCGGTCGGCTCGTCGAGCACCAGGACGTCCGCGTCGCGGCGGATCCTCAGCAGCGCTCGGGCGATGCCCACGCGGCGGCGCTCACCGGCCGACAGGCCCTCAGCCTCGTCGCCGACCGGGTGGTCGAGCTCGAGGTCGGGCGCGCCGGCGGCCGCCAGCACCTCTCGTACCTCGTCGTCGGAGGCCAGCGGGTCGGCGAGCCGGACGTTGTCGGCGACCGTACCGGCGATCAGGCCGGGGTTCTGGGCGACGTACGCGAACCGGCGACGCCACAGCCGCCCCGACGTCTCGTTCGGACCGACCCCGTCGACTGTCACCGACCCTGCCGTCGGGGTCAGGAACCCGAGCAGGGCGGCGAGCAGCGTGGACTTGCCGCCACCGCTGGGCCCGCTCAGCGCCACGACCTCGCCGGGCGCCAGAACGAACGACGTGGGCGGAAGCGCGACCACGTCGCCGTACGAATGGGTGAGGCCCTCGACGACGATCGGTCCTTGTCCGACGGCTGCGTCCGGGCGCGGCGCCTGCATCCTGTCGATCTCGACGAAGGCCGCTTCCGCGGCGGCGATCCCGTCAGCCGAGTCGTGGTAGTGGACGCCCACCTGGCGGATCGGCAGGTAGACCTCGGGAGCGAGGATCAGTACGAACAGGGCGGTACGGAAGTCGATGCCGTAGTAGACGAGGCGGGTACCGATCGTCAGCGCGACGATGGCCACGGACAGCGTGGACAGCAGCTCGAGCACCAGCGCGGAGAGGAACGAGATCCGCAGCGTGCCCATCGTCTCGCTGCGGTTCGCGTCCTCGGTGCGGCGCAGGCCCTCGGCCTGAGCCTTGGCCCGACCGAACACCTGCAGCGTCGGCAACCCGGCGACGAGGTCGGCGAAGTGGCGGGCGAGGCGCGTCTGGTAGCGGTAGCGGCGGCGGACACGTGCCTCCGTGGTCCAGCCGACCATCGCCATGAACAAGGGAATGAGTGGGACGGTCACCGCGATGATCAGGGCGGATGGCCAGTCCGAGTACAGGATGACCGCGCCGGCGAGCAGCGGCACGGTGACGGCGAGGACGAGCTGTGGGAGGTACTTCGAGAAGTAGCCGTCCAGCCCGTCGAGCCCTTGGGTCATCAGGGTGACCAGCGACGCCGAGGACGTACCTCCCGGCTGATCCAGCGTGGCGGCCATGATGTCGTGACGCAGCTGCGACTTGACCGCCGCGGCGCTGCGGTGGGCCAACCAGGTGGTCAGCCACATCAGCGCGGCGCGGCCCACGAGGACGACAGCGAGCAGGACCAGCGTCGTGGCCAGTCCGCCGAGCGCGCCCGTGCCGACGATGGATGTGATCGAACGCGCCAACAGCCATGCCTGGTAGATGACCAGCATGGCTGTTGCTGTTCCCGCCGCGACGCCCGCGCCGAGGAAGACCCTCGTGGCGCGGGCGCGCGATAGAAGTCGGGGATCGACAGGTCCCCGGCCGGTGCGTTGCGGCATCAGCCGCCGACAACCACCGGCTCGTCAACGTCGTCAGGGATGTTCTCGACACCCAGACGACGACGGAACACGGTGTAGGTCCAGATCTGGTACAGCAGGACGATCGGGACGAGGATGCCCGCCGCGACGGTCATCAGAAGGAGCGTCGTCGGTGAGGACGACGCCGTCGTGATGTCGAGCATCACCTTGAGGCCGGTGTTGTCGAAGCCGAGGCCCGGGTAGAGGTGAGCGAAGATCATCACTGCGGCCATCGCGATCGACGCGCCGGTCAGGATGAAGGCGATGCCTTCACGGCCCTTCCAGACGAAGTAGATCGCGCCGACGAACAGCACCAGCAGGAGGATGCCGGCGATCCACGCGACGGCCCGGAGGCTGTCGAGCTGACCGGGGAGCATCTTGCGGATGTTGGCACCGAGTACGAACACGATGCCGGGGACGGCCGTGATGAGGCCGAGCTTCAGAGCCAGCTTCATGAGCCGGTCGTGGATCTCGCCCTTGGTCTTCAGCGCGGCGTAGATGGCGCCGTGCGTGAGGAAGACCAGCACGAACGTGATGCCGCCGACGAGGCCGAACCACGAGAACAGCCCGAACAGGCCGCCCGCCCAGAGCGTCTCACCGGCGTAGACCGGGACGGTCGTCGCGCCACCGAGGATCGCCACGTTCTTGAGCGGCAGGCCGATGAGGAAGTTCGCGAAGCCCACGCCGAAGACGAGCGGCGGGAGCAGCGAACCGATCGCCGCAGCCCAGTCCCAGCGGTTGCGCCAGGTCCACTCCGGACGCTTGCCCCGGTACTCGAACGCCACACCACGGAGGATGAGGCCAAGGAGGATGAGGAACAGCGGCAGGTACAAGGCGCTGAACAGCGTCGCGTACCACCCGGAGAAGGCGGCGAACATCGCGCCGCCGGCCGTGAGCAGCCACACCTGGTTCCCGTCCCAGACGGGGCCGATGGTGTTGACGAGTACGCGACGTTCCTTGTCGTTCTTGCCGACGAAGGGCAGAAGCATGGCCACGCCGTAGTCGAAGCCCTCAAGGATGAGGTATCCGATCCAGAGGACGGCCACCAGGATCAACCAGAGAGCCTGGAGCGCGGTAGGTGTTACATCGAGCAGAGTCATGTCAGTTCACTCCCTTTCTCAGTACGCGAAGGACAAGGGAGCATCCTCGTCCACGATCTGCTCGACGGGGGCCACGACCGGCAGGCCCTTCTTGATGTAGGAGAACATCAGCCCAAGCTCGATGACGGCCAGTCCTCCGTACAGGAGGGTGTACACGATCATGGTGAACCAGATATCGCCGACGCTCACGGTGGGTGAGACCGCGAACGAGGTCGGCATGACGCCGGCCACGATCCAGGGCTGACGGCCCATCTCGGTGAAGATCCAGCCGAAGGAGTTCGCGAACAGCGGGGCCAGCGGCAGGATCCACATCATGGCGGTCCAGAGCTTGCCCGGCTTCGGCATCGCACCCTTGCGGGTCACCCACAGCATCCAGGCGCCGATCAGCATCGTGAGGAAGCCGAGGCCCATCATGATGCGGAAGCTCCAGTAGCTCACGGCGATGTTCGGCGTCGGGTTGACACCCAGCGACGAGAGCTTGCCGGCGAACTCCTTCTGGAGCACCTCCTGCTTGCCGTCGGCCTGGGTGAAGCCGTTCTTCGCGTAGTCAGCCTGGATGTCGTTGATGCCCTTGACGGTGTTCTCGCCGGCCAGGATGCTCAGCACCCCGGGGATCTTGATGGAGAAGACCTCCTTGGAGCCGTCGAGCGAACCGATCGTGAGGATCGAGAACCTCGCGTTGGTCTCGGTCGTGTAGAGCGCCTCGGCGGCAGCCATCTTCATGGGCTGCACCCGGGTCATCTGCTTACCGAGCAGGTCACCGGAGAGGATGATCAGCAGGCCGGCGACCAGCATGACGATGGCGCCGAACTTCGTTGCAGTACGGAACGCGGAGACATCCTCGGCGTCCGGGTTCGCCTGCTTGGCGAGCTTGGCCAGGTGCCAACCGGCCACACCGGCGATGAAGCCTCCGGCGACCATGAAGGCCCCGATGACCGTGTGGGGCCACTGGGCCAGGAAGATCGGGTTGGTCAGCACAGCACCGAAGTCGACCAGCTCAGCGCGGCCGTTCTTGTAGGTCGCGCCAACCGGATTCTGCATCCAGGAGTTGGCGGCGATGATGAAGATCGACGAGATCAACGTGCCGATGGAGGCGAGCCAGATCATCGCGAGGTGCTTGCCGCGCGAGAGCTTGTCCCAGCCGAAGATCCACAGACCGAGGAACGTCGATTCGAGGAAGAAGGCGATCAGTGCCTCGAGCGCCAGCGGCGCACCGAAGATGTCGCCTACGAAGCGGCTGTACTCTGACCAGTTCATGCCGAACTGGAACTCCTGGACGATGCCGGTGACGACACCCATCGCGAAGTTGATGAGGAACAGCTTGCCGTAGAACTTGGTAAGTCGCAGGTATCGGTCACTGCCGGTGCGGAACCACTGCGTCTGCAGAACGGCCACCAAAAGCGACAATGCGATGGTGACCGGTACGAAGAAGTAGTGGTACACCGTCGTGATGCCGAACTGCCATCTGGCGATCGTGTCGGAGCCCATGGCGCGGAATGTACTACGGAGTGTCGTAGTTCGCACATTCATCGGGCAGACTGCTTCCATGCTGCAACTTGGGGCATTGGAGTCCAAGGTCATGGAGGTGCTCTGGAACGCCTCCTCCCCCTTGTCGGTGCGGGAAGTCCACGACTCTCTCAGCCCCACGGCGGACCTCGCCTACACGACCGTGATGACCGTCCTGGACCGGCTGGCGAAGAAGCACGTCCTGCTCCGGGACCGCGACGGGAAGGCCTGGCTGTACCGCCCGGCAGCGTCCAGGGAACAGCTGCTGGTCGGCGATGTTCTCGAGGCGCTCCGCCATCCCGGCGTCGACGCCGAGTCGTTCGCGGCCGCGTTGGCCGCGGGCCTGACGACAGATGAGAGGTCACTGCTCGGAGACCGGCTCACCAGAGGCTGAGCCTGGACACGGAGAAGCCCACCGCAGGTCATGTCTGACCCACGATGGGCGGTGCGTACGAAGGCGGGACTCGTTCAGGCGGCGACAGGCGCCGCGTAGGAGTCGTCGAGTCGCGAGGCAAGGCTGATCTGAAGGTCAGCCAAGCGGCGAAGCAGGTTGGCAGCCCGCGCACGGAGCGGCTCGTCACGGATGACGAGACCGTCGGCATCGAACTGAACGCGTGCCAGGTTCTCTGCCTCCGTACGGGCGGTCAGCGCGTTGTAGTTGAGGTAGATCGACATGGCGTTTCCTCTCGTAGTGGCGGCGAATCCCCAGAGGCCAACCGTGACGGCCTCGGGCATCGTCGGACCGGTGGCGGGGATCCGGATGCCCGTGAGGGCTTCCGATCTCCTGTTAGTAGTTTATAGCACTAGAAACGCCGAGCGCGAATCCGGCTTGATGAACAGTTCATGTCACGCAGCCGTCTGGACGCGGTGACCGATGCCACCACCGCGCTGGTGATCCAGTGCGGCGGCGGCGGCGAGCAGCCCTTCAGCGGCACGTCGTAGAAGTCCGGCGGCTCGCGTGGACAACGGCTCTGGGCGGGCGATGCGCTCCAGTCGCGTGTCGACGCAGGCGGTGCCGTACGCGTCCTCCATGTCGGCGATGGTCGCGCCGATGCTCAGGTACATGGACATAGGTATTCCTCTCAGATGGTGCCTGGCGGTGTGGTGTCAGGCGACGGGACGGGTGCTGGACCGCACGATGAGCTCGTGCGGCAGCGTGATCCGGCGCTCGGGACGTTCGGGGTCGAGCAGCAGCTCGGCGGCGATACGGCCCTTGTCGCGGACGGGTTGGCGGATGGTCGTGAGCCCGGCGGTGACAGCCTCGGGGACGTCGTCGAAGCCTGCGACGGAGATGTCGACGCCCGGTACGAGACCTCGCTGGGCACAGGCGTCCATGACGCCGAGGGCGAGCACGTCGCTCACGGCGACGACAGCGGTCGGACGGTCTTTGCGGTCGAGGACCAGTGCCCCGGCGGTGTGGCCGGCGACGCGTGAGTTCACTTCCGTGACGACGACAGACACCTTCGCGTCGCCGAGGCCGTCGACGATGCCGCGGATGCGGTGGAGCGTGGGATAGAAGCCGTCCCGGTAGTTCTCCAGCCCCCGGGCGAAGACCTCGAGGGGCTGCTCCGTCCAGACCGACTGGCCTGGGTAGACGGCCTCGTGGATGAGGACGATGTGTCGATGGCCGAGTCTGCGCAAGTGGGAGCCGATCTCATGACCGGCGGCGTAGTCGTCAATGACGACGTAGTCGCCAGACATATCGGGCGTCTCCCCCATGGAGCAGTAGACGGTTGGCAGGCCTCGCGCTCGTGCCCGCGCCATAGCGGGCTGATCCCCGCATAGCCCTGCCACACCGTCGACGGCGGCGTCCTGGATCGCCGCCAACGACTCCGGCTCAGCGGCCCGCGCCGACAGGATCATGATGCTCGCGCGATGCTGCTGCATGACTTCGGCGAACGCCGTGAGCCAGGCGACGGAGAAAGGGTCGGAGAAGGCATAGCTGAGGTTCTCCTCGAAGACCACGGCGTACGTGTTGGTCTTCCCCGAGCGGAGGTGCCGGGCAATGGCGTCCGGACCGGAGTACCCCATCTTCTTGGCCCGGTCCAGGACCCGCCCACGCAGCTCGGAGGACAGCTGATCGGGTCGGTTGAACGCGTTGCTGACGGTCATCACCGACACACCGAGAACCTTGGCCACGTCCCTCTGCGTGATCCTCGTCATCTGAGCCACCTCCTTTCGCGGGTACTAGTCCAGGATGTTCTGTATCGCTAAAGAGATCAAGCCCCTGAGCGTCTGTATCGCTAAAGACGTTGGGCTCGAAACTGACGACAGGTTCGAGAGGGGGGTGCTACTCCGCGTCTGCGGACAGCGCGCTGCTCGCCTCGTCGGCGCTCACGATGGGGATCTCGACCGGGTGGTCGCCGTACGCGCGCGGGTCCTCACGGGGCTCGATGTGGGTGCGTACATCGAGGTCTGGGGCGACCGCGCGCAGGTCCGCTTCGATGACCTCCACGAGGTCATGGGCACGCTCGACACTCCAGCTCCCCGGTACCAGCGCATCGAACGAGGCGAAGCCGTGTCGGCCGGCAGCGCGGGTGCGCAGACCATGAAACATCACATCATCCG
>JADGPB010000063.1 GCA_017882655.1 Propionibacteriales bacterium | reverse complement strand
CCGGTCGATGAGCTGGGCGCACTGCACGTAGACGACGCGGCTGAACGTGTCTCCGAAACTCGAGCCGATGGCATCGCGGACGTCGGACATGGGACCGCGCAGGTCGAGCGCGTCCCTGATCTGATGGACGAACTGCTCGTCCCACTGGGTATGGAACAGCGCGCCCGACTCGTCCATGGACGTCACCTGCGTATGGCCGCCATGGTCGAGGGCGATGAGTACGACGTTGCCGTGCTGCTCGCGGATCGAGGCGTTCATCTCACGGATGAGCCGCCAGCCGACCGAGCGCACGACCCCGGAGGAGTCCACGAGGTCCGCGTACGCGGCCATGTCGTGCCGCACGCCGTCGAGATGCATGTCGCGCAGCCATCGGAGCGCCTCGCGGACGATGACGCTCCGTACGGACTCCTGGGTGATGTCGAGCACCACATCGGCTTCCGGGCGGAACTGCTGGTAGGCGACGTTGACGATGACGGCCAGCCCACGATGGTGCGCGTCCGCGATGAGCCGCCGCATGGCGGCTGCTCCACCGAAGGCGCGCTCCACCGAGATGTGGGCGGGGATGTAGTGGTCGCTGGTCTCGACGGGGTCGGCCGCGGGCAACAGCTCGATCGCCGTGACGCCTAGGGCGGCGATGCCATTCAGGGTCGCGGCGCGACGCTCGGGGTCCATGTCCGGGTCGAGCTTCGTCTGGTAGATGACCAGTCCGGAGAGAGGCGGGGCGACGAACTCGTCGTCACGGAGTGCTTCATCATCGTGGCGAGCGCCGACGGTGAAGACCATGTCTGTCACCTCCTGGCTGGGTACGTCCCCAACTCCGATACCCGCATGCGGCTTCTTAGCAACGTAGCACGGGCGTTCGGGGCGGATTCGGCCGCCCACCAGCAGTGCGACAGGATGGTCGTCGTGATGCGTACGCTCTTCCTCCTGCATGGCGCAGGCCAGAACCCGCCCGTGTGGCAGGACGTGGTGACGGCGATCGGTCCCGACCGACCACTCCACGCGCCCTGGCTGCGGGGCCTCAAGCCCACTGACCAGCGCGGCTTCGACGTCGCAGGCGCCGTCGCCGACCTCGTCGACACCATGCAGCTGCGAGACCTGGACGTCGTCGACGTGTGCGGGACTGGGCTGGGCGGCATGGTGGCGCTGCGGTTCGCCGCCGACGAGCCTGCCCGAGTCGGCCGACTCGTACTGATCGACACGCCCGTGGTGCCGCCGAGGACCGCGCTCAGGGTTCAGCGCGCGATGCTCAAGCTGGCGCCCGCAAGGTCGTTCGCGCCCGGAGTCTCGAAGGAGACGATGCTCGAGGGCCTCGACGCGATGATGGCGCTGGACCTCTCGACCGACCTCCGCCGCATCGACGTGCCGACCACGGTGGTCGCCGCCGCCGGCAACAAGATGGCGGTCGCGGCGGCCGACCTGCTGGTCAAGGGCATCGTCGGCGCGCAGGGCTTCACGGTCGAGGGCGCCGGTTCCGACGTGGTCCGCGAGCGCCCCGAGGAGCTGGCCGAGATCCTCAGCAAGGTGCTGGACGATAACTCGGACTAGTCGGAGAGGACACGACGATGCAGCGGGTCGGATTCGTGACGCGGGTGGCACCGGAGCACATCGAGGAGTACATCCAGCGCCACCGTGCGGTGTGGCCTGAGATGCAGGAGGCCCTGCACCGTACCGGCTGGAACAACTACTCCCTGTTCATCGCGCAAGACGGCACGCTCTTCGGCTACGTCGAGACGCCCGACGGCCTGACTGCCGCTCAGCAGGCGATGGCGGCCGAGGAGGTCAACGCCCGCTGGCAGGCGTCCGTACAGCACCTCTTCTCTGGGCTCGGCGACAAGGCCGCCGACGAGTCGTTCGTACAGCTCGAAGAGGTCTTCCACATCGAGTGACTCCTCGGCAGGAGCGTCCGCTCAGCCCGCGATGTCGTACATGGCAAGGCGACGGCGGTCGGCCTTCGAGGCGGACGCCTGGAGAGCGAGCAGCTCGCTGTAGATGCCGCCGCTCAGGGCGAGCTCGTCCGGCGTGCCGATCTCGTCGACGCGGCCCTCCCGCAACGTGACGATGCGGTCGACGGAGGAGATCGTCGAGAGCCGGTGGGCGATGATGAGCGTCGTACGGCCGGTCATGAGCTCGTCGAGCCCCGCCTGTACCTGTCGCTCGGCCTTCGTGTCCAGAGAGCTCGTCGCCTCGTCCAGCACGAGGATGGGCGCGTCCTTGTGCAGCGCGCGGGCGATGGCGACCCGCTGCTTCTGGCCGCCGGACAGCTTGAGGCCGCGCTCGCCGATCTCCGTGTCGTAGGACAGCGGGAGCCGGTCGACGAACGGCTGGACGTGGGCGCGGCGGGCGGCTTCCGCGATCGCGTGCTCGTCGGTGCGGCTCGGGTCGCCGTACGCGATGTTCTCCCTGATGGTCCCGGAGAACAGCGACGGGTCCTGGAAGACGACACCGACCCGGTGGCGTACGGCTCCGTGGTCGACGCCCGCAATGTCGAGCCCGTCGATGAGGATCTTGCCGGAGCGCGGTTCGTACAGGCGAAGCAGCAGGCTCACCAGCGTCGTCTTGCCGCCGCCGGACTCACCCACGAACGCGATCCGCTCTCCGGGCGCGATGTCGAAGTTGACCCCGTCGAGCACCGCGGGCCCGTCTGCGTACCCGAACGTGAGGTCCCGGAACGACACAGCGGGCGCTCCGGCGACCGCCGCCCAGCTCGCGGCGTCAGGAGTGGGCAGCACCTCGGTCTCGACCGGCTCGGCCATCACCGCGAAGTAGTCGCGGCTCCCCGCCACCGCGCGCTGAGCCGTATCGACGAGGTAGCTCATGCTGGTGACGGGCATCCTGGCCATGGTCACCATCTGCACGAGCAGGACCATGGTGCCGACCGTGTACGAGCCGGACGCGGTCTGGATGAAGATCACGACGTAGATCGCGAAGAAGATCACGTTGAGAGCGACCTGGCGGGCGATGTCCATGGCGTGCCAGAACCGCGACTGCTGCGTGGTCAGGCCGATCGTCGCGACGTACCGGCTGCTGAAGTGGCGCAGCTCGCGTACCTCGGCGACGAAGCTCTTGACCACGCGCAGCTGCGTGACGGCTTCGGCGAACCGCCCGTTCGCGCTGTCGATCTCGGCGTTCTTCGCCTTCTCGAGCACCTGCCACCTCTTCGAGGTGAGCGCAGTGAGCCACGTGAACACCGGGTACATCAGCAGGACCAGCAGCGCGATCGGCCAGGAGTACCAGGCCATCACCGCCAGCGAGGCGACGAGCGACAGGAGCATCGGGAACATGTTGTTCGCGAAGACGTTGAGGAACTGCGCGACCTCGGTGATCGAGCGGTTGAGACGGCCGATGACCGTACCGGTCTGCTCGTTGTCGAGGTAGCGCTGGGGGAGACGGAGCAGGTGGTTGAAGTACCTGGTCGACAGGGTCGCTCTTAGTCGCGCCGACATCACGTCGCCGAGGTAGCCGGCGACGTTCGAGATCACGCTGCGTGCCGCCTCGACAACGAGCAGCCCCACTGCGATCCAGACCAGCGGTGTGATGAGGCGAGGACCTCCGGCGGAGATGGCGACGAGGCGATCCGTGGCCGCCTTGATCAGGAAGGGGCTGACGAGTCCGACGCCGGCCCCGAGGATCGAGCAGATCGTGATGGCAAGGTAGTGCGGCCAGAGCTCCCGCGCCGTGGCGAGCAGCCGTGTGACGAAGCGCATAGTTCTCCCGGTGCGGTTTGCTGAGTGCGTCGGTGAGTCTATGGCGACCCGGGTGGACCGATCAGCGCATGGTCGAGAAGCGCGGGAGGCCGTCCTCACAGCTGACGAGGACTGAGAGCTTCTCAGGACCGTCGAAGGTGATCGAGGACCGAATCCATGCGAGTCGCTGAGAGGTCGTGTAGCCGTCGCTGGGCTTCGGCTCGACGATCGCCAGCTGTGTTCCCTTGCATCCCGCCCTGATCGCACCCTGAGGATGGCTCCACGCCGCGAAGGTGACGGCAACGACCGAGGGATCGGCGGTGGCGGTGGCGGCATTGATCACGGTCGACTTCTTCGGGGTGGTGACCTTGGTGGGCTTGGCCTTGGTGGGTGTGGTGGTGGGCGTGGTCGTCGGCGTGCCGTCCTCCGGCAGGAGCGCCTCGCTCCCCGGGACCGCGACGACCGGTGGCACCGCGGCACTGCTGCTCGCCGGTGTCGACCGCGGAACGGTGATTGGAACCTGAACGTTGGCTGATGCCGACGTCGTCCGAGCCGCGGATCGGGAGTACTGGGTGAGTGACACGGTACGTGTTCCGGACTCACCCTTGACCGCGCTGGGGGTGGCGGCCTCGCTGCTCGGTGCCTGAGCGGGCGCCAGTACGGCCCCAGAGATCCCTACGGTCACTGACCTTGCGACGGTCACTTGCACCTGCGCCTTGGCCGTTCCCATCCCTACCCGGTTGACCGCGGCCGTGCCGATGGCTGCCATCGACAGCGCGACGGCCAGCCAGCCGGCGGCCAGTCCGGCAACCTGAGAATGCTTCACAAGAATTAAGAGTAGGTCAGATTCAGCACCAGTGGGCAATCGGGATGGCTATGCGGCTTCATTCGATCCCACTAGGGTTCTTTCCATGACACGGATCCTCCTCGTAGAGGACGACGCAGCGATCCGTCGTGCGCTGCGACGGTCGCTCGAGGACCAGGGCGACGCGGTCGCAGTGGCCCCTGACGGGATGACAGGACTGCGCCTCGTACTGTCCGAACAGCCCGATGTGGTTCTCCTCGACCTGGGTCTGCCGGACGTCGACGGCCTCCGCATGCTGGGCATGCTCCGCGGCGTGAGCGACGTGCCGGTGATCGTCGTCACCGCCCAGGACGATGACCGTACGGTCGTCAAGGCGCTCGACGCCGGCGCTGACGACTACGTCGTCAAGCCCTTCGGCACCGAGCAGGTGCAGGCGCGCATCCGCGCCGTGCTGCGGCGCGTGAGCCGTCCTGCTGGGGGAGACGGCCCCGTGATCGTCGCTGGTCTGTCGATCGATCCTCGCTCGCGGGCGGCATCCCTCGACGGGGAACGACTCGAGCTGTCCCGCAAGGAGTTCGACCTGCTGTTCCTGCTCGCGTCGCGGGCCGGCGAGGTCGTGACCAAGAGGGAGCTGCTCGCGGAGGTCTGGCAGCAGCCGTACGGGGGGGCCGAGCGAACGGTCGACGTCCACCTGTCCTGGCTCCGGCGCAAGCTTGGCGAGACGGCTGCGGAGCCGCGTTACCTGCACAGTGTGCGGGGGGTGGGTGTTCGGCTCGCGGATCCTGGTGACGAGTGAGACGACAGATCGTCTGGCTGGTCGCCGCCACCACGTCGGTGGTGGTCCTTGCCTTCGTCATCCCTCTGGCTCTGCTCATCCAGAGTTTCGCGGTGGGTCGTGCCATGGCAGTGGCGCAGGAGGAGGCGCAGGGCGCGGAGCTGCTGGTCGCGAGCCTGCACGACGACCCCCGACTCCCTAACTTCATCGCCAAGCTGGACAGCAGGACGCCACCCGCCACCAGCGTCGTCACACCGGATGGCCAGGTGTACGGGTCGCCGATCGCCCTCGACGATCCTGATGTGGTCCGTGGCCGCGCAGGGGGGTCCTACGAGGACGACAACCGTTCCGCAGGCGCCGTCGTCGTCCGGTCGGTGCTCGTGGAGGGGACCGGCACGTACGTGGTAGTGGCCCGGGTCAGCAGGGCTGTCCTCACTCAAGGCGTCTGGGAGGCCTGGCTCACTGCAATCGCCATCGGGGTGGGTCTGACGGTGATCTCCGTCATTGCGGCATCCATGGTCGTCCGGCGCATCTCCGGACCGCTAGGGGAAGTCGCCTCCGTCGCCCATCAGCTCCGCAGCGGCAACCTGGGCGCTCGGGCCGAGCCGGCTGGCACCGACGAGACGCGAGAGCTCGCCGTGGCCCTCAACGGGCTCGCTGACCGCATCACCGAGCTCCTTGCAGCCGAGCGGGCGGCCATCGGCGAGATGGCGCACCGGCTTCGTACGCCCATAACCGCGCTGCGACTCGATGCCGAGGCAGTCACCGATCCGGAGCTGTCCGCCCGACTCGGCGATCATCTCACCGAGGTCCAGCGTGCCGTCGACACGATCGTCAAGGAGGCCCGACGCGGTGTCCGGGACGACCTGGTGGTCAACTGCGACGCGACTCAGGTCGTACGGGAGCGGGTGACCTTCTGGAGCGCCCTCGCGGAGGACCAGGGCAGGCCGTTCCACGAGGAGCTGCCCGACGAGCCGATGCGCGTGCAGATGCCCGCCAGCGATCTCGTGGACCTCATCGACATCTGCATCGACAACGTCTTCGCCCACACGGCAGAGGGTGTGGCGTTCGGCGTCACGTTGTCGAAGAGCGGCGACGGGGCCGTCCTCGTCATCGCCGACCAGGGCCCTGGCTTCCAGGAGGGCGGCGCGCACGGAGGCCGCGAGGTCGTGGGGCGTACGGGCGTGGGCCTGGAGATCGTCGAGAGGGTCGTACGCAGCCTGGGCGGCACATTCCGTACCAGTCCGCCGGGTCTCCCCGGCGCCACCGTGGCCGTGTCGCTTCCGCTGGCGGGGTGAACCTCAGCCCCGGAACGTACCCGTGAGCTCGCCGTGTGCGATGACGTGGCCGGCGGATGACTCGATCGCCCGCGACAGCGTGTCGCCCTTGGGCACGACGTCGAGTGCGAACAGGTGGAAGACGTAGTGGTGCTCCCCGTGGCCCGGTAGGGCGGCCGGGCCCTGGTAGCCGCGCGGGTCGAGCAGGCGGACGCCGGGTGCCGTCTTGCGCCGGTTCAGCTCACCCTCGGACACGGTACGCAGCGTGGGGTCGAGCATCGCCGCGAGGTGGATGATCGGGTCCTTCATCGGGACGTCGATGTCCTCCACGACGACGAGGAGCGCCTTCGTCTTCACGGGCGGGCGGGTCCAGGCCAGCTGCGGGGAGACGTTGTCGCCGTACCAGCGGCCGGCGTGGCGCAACGGTATCGGTCCGTCGGGACGGAAGGACGTGCTCGTCAGCTCGATCGCGGACCACTCGGTGCGAGCGAGCTCGGACCGGCGGGCGATGCTGCGCTCGCTGCCCGCTCGGCGTCCGCGAAGAGCGACGCCCACCGGCGTGATGAGCATCGCCACGATCGTCGCGAGCGGGTTCATGCGGTGGCTCCGTGGCGTTCGGCCCAGGTCGCGGCCATCTTCTCGACCGTTTCATGGTCCGGCGACATGCCGACGAAGGTGGTCAGCGACATGAGCGGGAAGTTCCCGATGACGTGGACGAGGTCGCCGAAGGCCCGCAGGTCGGGTTGGCCCGCCGCGGTGGCCTCGTCGAGCAGCGCGCGGCCGTCGTCGTCTGCCAGCCACTCCTGGTACGTGGACCACATCGTGAGCGGCGCCGCGACGGGCGGGGCCTCGACGGTGACCGTACGGGCGAGGGGCAGGTCGCGGGAGTGGTCGCCGACGGCGATGACGAAGTCCCCCGCCTCGACGACCCACCGATGCAGGGGCTCGAGCCAGAACGAGAAGGCGCGCTGGTCGAGATCGATCGTCACCGGCGTCGAGGCACCGGCGTCGAGCGCAACCTTGGCGAACCCCTTGAGCTCGCGCGGCGGGCGCGCGACCGACGCGACCGGGTCGCTCACGTAGACCTGCACGACATGGCTGCCCGCTTTCGTGCCCGTGTTGGTGACCGTCACGGAGACCGAGGCGGCAAGGTCGTTCGTCGCGACGGAGCCGGTGGTGGCGACCTCGAGGTCACTCGTCTCGAAGGACGTGTACGAGAGGCCGTAGCCGAACGGGAACGCGACGTCTGTGTGGCTGGCGTCGTACCCGCGGTAGCCGACGAACACGTCCTCGCCGTACAGGGCCTTCTGCCAGCTGCCCGGGAAGTTGAGGTACGACGAGTTGTCCTCGAGCCGGTGGGGCAACGTCTCCGCCAGACGGCCGGACGGGTTGACCGCGCCGGACACGACGTCGGCGATGGCGCCGCCACCGGCCTGACCGCCGAGCCAGACCTCGAGCAGCGCACGGGCGTGGGGGGTGACGTCGCCGAGCACGACGGACGAGCCGTTGACGAGCACGACGGCGACGTTCGGGTTCGCCGCGGCGACCGCTGCGAGAGCGGCGAGCTGGTTCGCGGGTAGATCCATGTGCGTACGGTCGAAGCCCTCGGACTCCTCCGGGCCCGGCAGGCCGAGAAGCATGATCACGGTGTCAGCCGCAGCCGCGGCTGCGACGGCCTCGGCGACCAGCGCGTCGTCGGGTGCGTACGAGTCGATCGTGTACGCGGGGGCGAACGTCGTCTCGTACACCTCGCTCAGCGCGTCCAGCGGGGCCGCGACGCGCGTCGGGTTCACCTGCGACGACCCGGCGCCCTGGTAGCGCGGGGTACGGGCGAACTCGCCGATGACGGCGACCTTCGTGCCCGGTGCGATCGGGAGGAGCCCGTCGTTCGTGAGCAGCACCGCCGACTCGCCCGCCACGCGGCGCGCGAGGGCATGGTGGGCGTCCTGGTCGTACGTCTCGTCGAGGTCGAGAATCGGCGCGCCCTGCTCGGCGAGTCTGAGCACCGCGCGTACACGGTCATCGAGAACCGACTCCGGGAGTGTGCCGTCCTTGACGGCGGCCACGACGGCATCCGGGCTGTACGGGAGGGCCGGGGGCATCTCGAGGTCGAGGCCGGCGGCGACAGCGGCCACGCGGTCGTACACCGCACCCCAGTCGGACATGACGAGGCCTTCGAAGCCCCACTCGTCGCGGAGGACCTCGGTGAGCAGCCAGTGGTTCTCGCTCGAGGAGACGCCGTTGACCTTGTTGTACGAGCACATGACGGTCCACGGCTGCGACTTCTTGACGACCTTCTCGAAGGCAGGCAGGTAGATCTCCCGCAGGGCGCGCTCGCTGACCTCGGCCGAGACGCGCAACCGGTCGGTCTCCTGGTTGTTGGCCGCGAAGTGCTTGAGCGACGTGCCGACGCCCTTCGACTGGATGCCGTCGACGATGCCGACGCCGAGCTCGCCCGCGAGATACGGATCCTCGGACAGGTACTCGAAGTTGCGGCCGCACAAGGGCGAACGCTTGATGTTGACTCCCGGCCCGAGGACCACCGAGAGGTTGATCGCGCGGGCCTCCTGGGCGATGGCCTGCCCGACCTCGTACACCAGGGCCGGGTCCCAGCTCGACGCGACCGTGGCCGCGGGCGGGAAACAGGTGGCCGGTACGGAGCCGCTGAGACCGATGTGGTCGCCGCCCTGCGGCTGTGTGCGCAGGCCGTGCGGACCGTCCGAGACCATGACGCGCCGGATGCCGAGCCGGTCCACACCCGCGGTGTACCAGAACTCGGAGCCGCTAGTCAGAGCGGCTTTCTCCTCCAGCGTCAGCTGGTTCAGCAGGGCTTCGACGCTCATCGGGGCCTTCCTCGCGATGTACGCGCCAACGCTAGTCCCCCGCACTCATCCCCGGCATCTGGGTCCAGCGTGGAGGAGAGCAAGAGTTGCTCGGCGAGAGGAGATATGTCCTCTCGCGAGAGGACATATCTCCTCTCGCCGAGGGGTACAG
>JADGPB010000481.1 GCA_017882655.1 Propionibacteriales bacterium | reverse complement strand
GTCGAGATGCTGCCCGACTGAGCGGCGATGACGCGGGACTTGAGGGTCGGTACGGCTCCGCTGGTGATCGATGTCGACGTTGAGGAGGTACTGGTGGTGGTCGCGGAGACGCTGGTGATCTTGCCGCCAGAGACCGTGATTGAGACGGCCACCGATCCGTACTGGTGCGTTACGGTGCCACCGGAGTAGGTACCGTCCTTCAGCCCGCTCGCGGGCGCGGCGGTGGTGGCCTTCGCAGTGGTGGCCGGCGCAGTCGTCGCCCTGGCGGCTGTGGTGGCAGCGCCCGCGGTCGTCCCCGCCTTCGTTGCGGCTGCGGCTGTCGTGCCCGCCTTGCTGGCCGCGGAGCTCGCCGCACTGGCCGCTGCGCTCGACGCCGCGGCTGACGTCTGGGCGGCTACGGCCGCGGACTCCGCAGCCGTGGTAGGCATTACGGTTTCGTCGGTGGCCGCGCCGGACGCGGACGAGCCGTCGGTGGTCAGTGACGTCGGGTCGGCCGCCACCGGGGAGGCACCGATGGCGGTCTGGCCTCCAAGGGTGGCCGCGGACCATGCGGCCACCAGAATTCCTGCGGACGTGACGACAGCAGCCGCCTTACCTCTCGCGCTCACCAGGAGAACTTTTCGTTGTGGATCGCGCTCGGGGGCGTACCAGCCGCCAGCGCGTCGGCGATGACCAGATCGGCGACCGCCTGCGGGCCGCATACGTACACATCACTCTCGGCGAGGTGGGGAACAAGGTCGTCAAGCGTCATCGAGCCGTACTGCCCGGGCAGCCAGGTGGGCTCGTCTGCGTGCGCGTTTCGTGGCCCGACAAGGGCCATCAAGCGGGCGCCCTTGGCGCGGCACAACGCGTCGATCTCGTCGAAGAGGTACAGCTGCTCAGGCGAACTGGCCCGCAGGATCACTGTCGCCATGCCCGGGACGACGGCTGTCGCCTCGAGGAGCGACCGGATCGGCGCGATGCCGATCCCGATGCCCACGAGCGTGAGGCCGAGCTGGGAACGCGCCGCGTCCGTGAAGATGCCGTACGGACCCTCGACGGCCACTCGGGTCCCGGGACGTACGGACAGGAGCTTCGCCGTACCTCGACCCAGCGCCCGGATCGTGATCCGCAACGTCTTGTCCGTGGGCGCCGCTGAGAGGGAGAACGGGTGCTGATGCCACCAGAGCCCCGATGCCAGGAAGCGCCAGGACAGGAACTGACCGGCCTCGGCCCCGAGCTGGTCGAGGTTGCGGCCGCGCATCTCGATGGAGACCACGTCGGTGTCCTCGAGTACGACGCGGCTGACCACGAGGTGGTGCTCCACCGAGGTGAAGATCGGGAAGATGAACCGGAACGAGAGCAGCCCCAACGCGACGAGCGTGAACAGCGCCAACCAGTACCAGCGCTGCCAGGTGCCCTGGGCGAAGAGGCCCGAGACCGAGAACTGGTGCGGCAGCGAGAGGCCGATGGCTGCGTACGTCGTGAGGTGGATGATGTGCCACACCTCGTACGGCAAGCTGCGCTTGACCGCCATGATCGATGTGATCGCGACAACCGACAAGGTGACGAGCCCGATCACGCTGAACAAGAGGTCGGAGATGCCCAGGAACGAGGCGAGCTCGGAGACGACCCCGATCGAGTCCTGGGCGGCGTAGCCGCAGATCAGGAAGATCGCGTGGAACAGCAGCCCGAACAGGACCCACTTGCCGAGCTTGTTGTGCAACGCGATCGCACGGTCGTGGCCGATCGCGCCGTCGACGTACGGGATGCGCGCGGCCAGGATGAGCATGACCACCATCAGGTCGGTGGCCACGAGGCCAGTGACGATTCCACCGGCGACAAGGACTTTCGCGCCGGAGGTCACGGTTCGGAGGCCACCGTCGGCGATCCACAGCCCCAGTGCGGCTGCCACAGATCCCCACGCGAGCACGGTCAACACATCACGCTGCAGGTGGCGGCTCGAGGTCTGCAACCGGTGGAGACGCTGCAGCGATCGCGTCGTCACGCTCACCTGAGGCGTGACGTCGAGAGGCGACCGCACGGCCTCTCGGGGCGCACTGAAGGATCGTGTGGTCGTTGACACGTCAACGAGGCTATGGATTCCCGACACGCGGGAAAGCATTGATGGCAGCTTTGTCATCGGCTCAGGAGGCGAATCAACCTCATCCGCTGAGCTGGGCAGGCTTCGACGAGCGTCGAGGAGTGTGTCCATGAACGCACCCTAAGTAATGCTGAGAATCTCTCAGGTAAAGTTCTGGCTAACGTGGCGCCAAGGTCACATTGAGCTGTCCTCGCCCTCATAGCCGATGAGCCAGTGGAGGCCGTACCGGTCGATGACCTGTCCGTCGTGCGCGCCCCAGGGCCTCGCTTGAAGGTCGTCGACCACCTGGCCGCCCTCACCGAGCCGCGAGAACCACTGCTTCAGAGTCGAGGGGTCGGCCGTGCCCAGCAGGGCCAGCATCAACCCCTCGCTCCGTAACGCCGGCTCTCCGACCGCGTCGGCGGCGAAGAGAGCGACCGGGCCTCCGGTGAGGTAGCCGTGGGCAATCGCATCGGCCGGACCGTCGGTCCGGTGGAAGTCCTGCAGCGTGAACATCTCTACCCCGCAGCCGAACACCTCGGCGTAGAACGCGAG
>JADGPB010000480.1 GCA_017882655.1 Propionibacteriales bacterium | reverse complement strand
GTTCGATGGCTACGGTCAGTCCGGCCAGGCCGGCACCGACAATGACGGGGCAGTCGGCCTGGACCACGGTTGCGATCGTCTCGTCTGTCATCTCGCCACCGCCCCCACTTCGAGCATCCGGTCCACGGCGAGGCGAGCCCGGTCGGCGACCTCGGGATCAACGGTGACCTCGTGGGTCATCGTCTCCAAGGCGTGCCTGATGGCGCCCAGGCTGTTGCGCTTCATGTGCGGGCACAGGTTGCAGGCCCGTACGAACTCGAGGTCGGGGTTCGCCGCGGCGAGGTTGTCACTCATCGAGCACTCCGTGATCAACGCCACCCGGGACGGCCGACTGGTCTCGACGAACAGCTGCATCTGCGCCGTCGAGCCGGCGAAATCGGCTTCGTCCACCACCTCGGGAGGACACTCCGGATGCGCCAGCACACTCACCCCGGGGTAGTCGAGGCGCACCTGGCGGATGTCGGCGCGGGTGAACCGTTCGTGGACCTCGCAGGCACCCGGGTGGGTGATCACCTCGACACCCGTCTGCCGGGCGATGTTCCGGGCAAGGTACTGGTCGGGGATCATGATGACTCTCGGCACGCCGAGACTCTCGATGACCGCCACCGCGTTGCCCGAGGTGCAACAAATATCCGACTCGGCCTTCACCGCCGCCGACGTGTTCACGTACGTCACGACCGGCACCCCGGGGTGACGGCGGCGCAGCTCACGGACGTCCTCCGCAGTGATCGACTCCGCCAGGGAGCAGCCGGAGCGTAGATCCGGGATGAGGACGGTCTTGGACGGGTTGAGCAGCTTGACGGTCTCGGCCATGAAGTGCACGCCGGCGAGCACGATCACGTCCGCCTCGACCGCGGTGGCCTCTCGCGCCAACGCCAGGGAGTCGCCGACGATGTCGGAGACCCCGTAGTAGATCTCCGGGGACATGTAGTTGTGGCCGAGGATCACCGCGTTGCGTTCCTGCTTCAGACGCAGGATCGCGTCGACGTCCTCGGCCATCGTGACCCACTCGATAGCGGGGATGACGTGTGCGACCTTGGGATACACCTGGTCGGCGGTAGTCAGCGTGGTGGACATGGAGTTCTCCAGACGGGGGCTTCATCGCTTGCCACTTATGCTACATCGGAGCATAAGTGGTGCCGAATCTGGTGCCCAGCATCCGGGACGTCAGCGGCTCCTGATCGTCGGCAGCTTCGTCCCTGCCGCCTGGCGCACTTGCAGCACCTCCCGACGGAACCGGTACAGCCGGGCAGGCCGACCGCCGGTTTCTGCATCCACTTGGCCGGTGTCCTCCACGAGCGCCTGTTGTTCGATCAGCCTGCGGAAGTTCTGCGTGTGCACGGCCCGTCCAGCCAGCGCCTCGACGCAGTCCTGCAGCTGGCCCAGAGTGAACTCGGGGGACATCAGCTCGAAAACCACCGGACGGTACTGGATCTTCGCCCTCAAACGCGCCAGCCCCGTGGCCAGGACCCGGCGATGGTCGCCCACCATGCGATCACCCGGGACGACCTCATCATCCGGGCGCCGCCACGCCGACGGAGACTCTGGCACCAGCCCCGCCTCGTACAACAGCTCGTAGCGCTGCAGCACCAGGTCAGGCTGCCAGGGATTGCCGTCGAGACCGAAGGTGATGGCGCACCGCTGCCTGCGTTCCGAAGCCAGCGAGGGCTGCTGGTCGGCCCATGCCCGAACCTGTGGCGTGACCCGATCCGTGAGCACGCTGGTGTCCGTCCGGGTGTCCTCCCACGGCAGCAACGAGTACCAGCCACGCCAGGCGCCGAACCCCGTGTCGGCGTTGGGCGTCGTGAGGCCCAGGTAGGAGATCGAGATCGTACGGGCGGGGGAGCCATCGCGGTCGAGATCGGCGAACGTGTACAGCTGCTCCAGGTACCCCAGCCGTCGGCCAGTCTGTTCCTCGACCCAGCGGCGCGTCGCAGCCTGCAGCGAACGATGCCCCGGCAACAACGGCCCAGCCGGAAGTCGGGGCGGCGGGTCACCCAGGGTCAGCACACACGGCTCGTCACCGACCATCGCGACAACAACGGCCAGCAACTCAGCCGAGATCACCTCAGCGGTCATGATGCTCCTGCAGTCGCGGTGACCTCACGATATCGATTCACCCTCACCAGACAACAAAAGATCCTCCACGCGACGTACGCGGTGAGTACTGGAGGCCCTGGCGATTGAGGCGGCGTGCAGGTGAGCACGAGCGCGACGAACGACGGGCGCGACACTCTTGGGGACCACAAGGAACGACATCACAGGATTAGGGACGCCCGCCGGGGGACCTGTTCAGACTAGCGACGTGGGTACAACCTCTGCGGTTGTATGGTGCCGCCTCGACATCGTCCGTTCAGCGCCAGCGCGCGTCGTCAGCCGACGACGACGTGGATCGTGTGGAGGCCCGACGCTCCGTTGGGGAAGGCGTTGGCGACCGACTCGTCCTGGGCCTTGCCTGCGGCATCGACGACCCGGACCTGCAGCTCGTGGTCGCCGGGGGCGGCGTCCCAGCTCCAGAGCCACTGGCGCCAGTACTCGATGCCGGCTTCCGCGCCCAGGGTGGCGTCGGCCCATGCTCCGCGGTCGACCCGCACCTGGACCTTGCTGACGCCCACCCCGTG
>JADGPB010000479.1 GCA_017882655.1 Propionibacteriales bacterium | reverse complement strand
CTCGATGAGGCGCGCCCGGGCGGAGGCGACATCGTCGGACGAGCGGATGATCGCGATGACGTCGTCGATGTCGACGATCGCGATGAGCAGGCCCTCGACGAGGTGAAGTCGGTCCCGGGCCTTGCCGAGCTGGAACGTCGTACGTCGCAGCGTGACATCGAGGCGGTGCTGCAGGTACACCGACAGCATGTCCCGCAGCGACAGGGTGCGTGGCTGCCCCTCGACGAGCGCGACCGCGTTGATGCCGAAGCTGTCCTCGAGCTTCGTCAGCCTGTACAGCTGCTCGAGCACGGCGTCGGCGTTGATCCCGTTCTTCACCTCGATGACGAGCCGCAGCCCGTTCGCGAGGTCGGTGAGGTCCTTGATGTCCGCGATGCCGGTGAGCTTCTTGGCCTGATGGAGCGCCTTGACCTGCTCGATGATCTTCTCGGGCCCGACCAGGTACGGGAGCTCCGTGACGACGATGCCCTTGCGTCGGGGCGACACCTGCTCCACGCGTGCCGTGGCCCGGATTCGGAACGATCCGCGCCCCGTCTCGTACGCGTCCTTGATCCCCTCGAGCCCCACGATCTTCCCGCCGGTCGGCAGGTCGGGACCAGGGATGAAACGCATGAGGTCTTCGGTGCTGGCGTGGGGGTCACGCAAGAGGTGCTTGAGGGCCTGGACGACCTCGATGAGGTTGTGGGGCGCGATGTTCGTGGCCATGCCGACGGCGATGCCGGTCGCGCCGTTGACGAGGAGGTTCGGGAACGCGGCCGGCAGGACGACCGGTTCCGAGCCCTTGCCGTCGTAGTTGGGGCGGAAGTCCACGGTGTCCTCGTCGAGGCCGCCCGTCATCGCGTGAGCGGCCGCCGCCATCCGGCACTCGGTGTACCGCATGGCCGCCGGTCCGGAGTCGAGGGATCCGAAGTTCCCGTGTCCGTCGACGAGCGGCAGACGCTGCGCCCAGGGCTGCGCCTGCCGTACGAGTGCGTCATAGATCGCGACGTCGCCGTGCGGGTGGAGGATGCCCATGACCTGGCCGACAACACGGGCGCACTTCACATGGGGACGGTCCGAGCGGATCCCCATCTCGTCCATCGTGTAGAGGATGCGGCGCTGTACGGGCTTGAGCCCGTCGCGGGCATCCGGCAGCGCGCGGGAGTAGATGACGGAGTACGCGTACTCGAGGAAGCTCGACTCCATCTCCGAGGAGACGTCGACGTCGACGATCCGCTCAGTGCTGTCGTCGTCCACGTCGGGCGTACGCGTGGCCATGGGCCTCCTTCGTTGTCCGAGGGCATTCTGCCGCGTCCGATCAGTCAGGTGGTCGAGGCGCGGCGGCCACTAGCCGGATCCGATGACCCGGTCGATCTTGTCCTTGAGGGTGTAGCCGTCGGGGCCCTCGATCCGGGGCACGACCGACGGCAGGTCCTCCGCCCAGGCCGTGTCGAGACGTTCGAGGGGGAGGCCGTGTGCCAGGACCTGCTCCACCGGGTTCAGCTGACGGATCGCGATGCCGCGGACCCGCTTCGGAGCGTACGCGGCGAACTCGCCGTAGATCATCGGATCGTGCTGGCCGTCGTCACCGACGAGCAGCCACGAGATCTTCGGGAAGTCGCGCGCGAGCTGCCGCAGCGCGTTCCGCTTGTGCTCGAGACCACTGCGGAACCAGCCGGTGTTCGTCGGCCCCCAGTCCGTGAGCAGCAGGGGACCGGATGGGAATCGCTGCCGGTGCAAGAACCGGCGCAGGAACGGCAGGGTGTTCCAGGCGCCCGTGGAGACGTAGACGATGGGGGATCCGGGATGGTCCTCGAGGATCGACCGGTACAGCTCGGACATCCCCGCAACAGCCTGGCGAGCGTCCTCCGTGACCACTAGCGAGTTCCACGCGGCGATGAGGGGACGCGGGAGGTACGTGCTGATGACCGTGTCGTCGATGTCGCTCACGATCCCGAACGTCACGTCCTTGGCGACGACGAGGACGTCCGCGGCGGTGGGCTCCGCCTCGGCGGTGGAGACCTGAACCGTGTGCCAGCCGGGCGTCAGCCCATGGTCGCCGATCTGCGTGTCGATGTAGCCCTGGCCGTCCGTGACGACCTCGTACTCCCGGTCGTCGAGGGAGATCTTCACCGGACGCGAGACGCAGGCGACCGTGAAGAAGTTCCGCCAGCCGCGCCGCACGAGGATGCGCTCGACCTCTTGCCCGACGATGCCCTCGACGGGGCGGGGCTGCAGGCCGAGGCGCCCCAGAACGCGGACGTGCTTGTGGTTGCCGTAGCCCACATAGCTGATGACGTGTTCCTGCCAACCGGCACGGCGAGCGATGCGTTCGACGGTGCGGTTGAACCGCGCTTCGATCCGCGCAGCGATGAAAGTCCGGTTAGGCACGGGATAGAGACTACGAGACGCGCGAGATCCGTTGGGAGCCTCCCCGTGTCCTGGTCATGACCGCCGAGTGGCTGGGCGGTCGGACGTGCGAGGATGGAGAGCGTGACTGACTCGCTTCACAGCATGCGCGCCGACGTGGCCGCGTGTGGCTACTTCCCGGATCTCATCAGCGACGGGATGGTGCTGGCCCTCGGCGACGAGCCGCTCGTACGGCACCTGGTGCACCACGAAGCGACGTTCAGCGAGGATTCGCT
>JADGPB010000478.1 GCA_017882655.1 Propionibacteriales bacterium | reverse complement strand
TTCCCGTGGGACATCCCCATCGAGGACTTCGGCTTCGGATGGGCGATGGTGACGCTGACGATTCTCGTCTGGACCAGACTCGGCCGTACGAGGCGCACGTGACGACAGGGGGCCGTCGGATCTGGGACGCCGTGTGCCGCGCCGTGATCATCCCCCTCGGCGCGCCGGTGGACGGCAATCATGATCTGTACCACTACCTGTGGCACAGCGTCGTCGACTTCGACTCGGTGACCCAGTTCGCCGACCGGCTCGTGGCGGCCGGCTTCGAGGATGTCGCTCACCGGACGGCGACCGGCTGGCAGCAGGGCATCCTGCACACGTTCGTCGCGCGCAAACCGAGGGAGAACCCATGAGTACGTCCCTTCCAGGGCGGGACCGCCGGGCGGTACGTCATCCGGGGACGGTCGGAGCCGCACGACTCGAGACCCCTCGCCACGTCGCCGTGATCGGCGGTGGCATCGCCGGTATCGCGGCTGCGACCGTATTGGCCGAGCACGGCGTCTCGGTCACTCTGTTCGAGGCCTCGAACCGTCTCGGCGGACGCGTCGCCGCCTGGCCGCTGCCCGGTCACCGCACGATGAGCCGAGGCTTCCACGCGTTCTTCCGGCAGTACTACAACCTCCGAGCACTGTTGAAGCGCGCCGACCCGACCCTGCGACACCTCGTGCCCGTCTCCGACTACCCGATTCAGCGCCCCGACGGGCTTCGCGACTCGTTCACGAGCCTCCCGCGGACGCCTCCCTGGTCAGTCATGGCGTTCGTCCGGCAGAGCGACTCGTTCACGTGGAAGTCGTTGACCAAGGTCAACGTCAAGGCTGCGTTGGAGCTCATGCAGGTGCACTTCCCCGGGACCTACGACGACTACGACGGCGAGTCGGCCGCCGCGTTCCTCGACCGGCTGCGGTTCCCGCCGGACGCCCGCGACCTTGCCCTTGAGGTGTTCGCACGGTCCTTCTTCGCCGACCCGCGCAACTTCGGAGCCGGGGAGCTCGTCGCGATGTTCCACACGTACTTCATGGGCTCTGCGGAGGGCCTGCTGTTCGACGTGCCGGACGACGACTACGACACGAGCCTGTGGGGTCCCCTCGGGGATCAGCTCCAGAAGCTCGGCGTCGACGTCCACGTGGGCACACCGGTGACCGGCTTGAGCGTGGACGATGACGGGGCGCGGGTGACGACGCGGTACGAGTCCTTCGCGGTGGATGCCGTGGTGCTCGGCGCTGATCCGCGCGCCGCTCGGGAGCTGATCGCTGGGATGACGCAGCTGCCTGGCGACTCGGGGACGTGGCAGCAGCAGGTCGCCGCCACGTACAACGCGCCGCCGTTCATCGTGGTGCGGCTCTGGCTCGGCGGCCATGTCCACGGGGACCGGCCGGCGTTCCTCGGCACCTCCGGGTACGGCCCGCTCGACAACGTGTCCGTACTGGAGCGGTTCGAGGAGGGCGCGGTCACCTGGTCGCGGGCCCACCGCGGGTCGGTCGTCGAGCTGCACGCATACGCCTGCCCGCCGGAGGTGGCGACCGATCCCGACGCGGCGGCCGCGGTGGTGGCCCAGCTCGAGGAGGAGCTGTATCGCGTCTACCCGGAGACCGCCGCGCTGCCGGTCGTCGAGCGGGAGGTGCTCGTACACGACGACTGCACGCTCATCGGGCCCGAGGCGTGGCAGCAGCGCCCAGGCGTGACGACACCGAGCAACCGGCTCGTCCTGGCCGGCGACTGGGTGCGCTGCGACTACCCGGTCGCCCTCATGGAGCGCGCCGCGACGACCGGCTTCCTCGCGGCCAACGAGCTGCTCGGCGGCTGGGGCATCGCCGGGGTGGACGTGTGGACCGTACCGATGAAGGGTCTCCTTCGCCGCTGAACGGCGGTCCATCCCCGACAGGGCACCCCTACCGTGACTGAGCACCGCGTGTGCGTGGTGCTCAGTCACGCTTGTGGTGCTCAGTCGGACGTCAGGAGCCCGGCGAGCCCCTCAGGCGATGGACGGGCTGAGCTGGCCGAAGTCCGTACGGGGTGGGCCGGCGATGACCGTTCTCAACGCGACAAGGACCTTCTCCCAGCCGGGGACCCGCTGGCGCTTCGTGAACACGTCGTAGTCCGCGGCCTCGATCAGGTCGAGGATGCGGCTGTACAGGACGAGCGCGGTGGCCACGCAGCGCCGAGAGGCGGGCGGAAGGAGCGCCAGCCCCGGCACGGCGTCCGCGTACAGCGCCCTGTTCCGGGCGATCTGCTCGACCATGAACGAGCGCCACTCGGGCGTCACCGTGCGCAGCCACGGGTCCGCGCCGTGCCGAGCGAGGTCGTCCTGCGGCAGGTACACGCGGCCGCGGTCGAGGTCCTCGCCGACGTCGCGGAGGAAGTTCGTGAGCTGGAACGCGTTGCCGAGAGCACGAGCGGGCGCCTTCGCGGCCGACGAGTACGGCTCGAGGACCGGCAGCATCATCTCGCCGATCACCGCCGCCGAGCCCTCCATGTAGCCGTTGCGCAGCTCGTCCCAGGTCGCCCAGGTCGTACGTGTCAGGTCCAGGGCCATCGCGTCGAAGAAGCGCTCGAAGCAGTCAGGGTCGGTGCCGCGGCGCTTGATGCTGCTCACGACCGCGGCCATCACCGGCTCGTCGCTCGTACCGC
>JADGPB010000477.1 GCA_017882655.1 Propionibacteriales bacterium | reverse complement strand
GTCGTTGATGGCGCTGCCTCGACTCGTGCTTCCACCGAAGCCTCCGAGATCGAGCACGCGGTAACGTGGCTCGGCGCGAGCGCTGCCGGCGATGGATAGCGCTACGAACGGCACGACACAGAACAAACGCAGGCGCGAAGCGTGGGACATGGAGCCTCTCTCGTGGGGTGCTTATCGCCGAGTGTGCGATCACAAAAAACGACCCCAGCGTGCTCCCACGAAGGGCTCGGTCTCCAAGATGGAGCGCGGGCGAGCGCGACACTAGGCTCACGCTTCGGTCGAGTCAAACGCGCGATATGCCCGGGGCCGTTCTGTCACCCGCGGCCGATGACCAGCAAGATCACGCTGAAGGCATCTGCGCATCGCATCCAACATTGTTGCAAGGTCTATCCGAGCATAGTTAGACACACGCTGCGATGACTTCGTTTCTGTGAGGTGGTTCTATGCGGTACCAGCCGCGGGTTTCGCGGTGTCCAACGGCGCGCAGCAGACGTGCACGAATTTCGCCAACCAGTAGGTTCCAGCCGGGAAGACGCCTTCCTTCCCGTTGCGCCACAGGGCGTGTGCGTCACAGTAGGCGCCATGAAAGGCCTTGAGCATTTCGCGCCCGACTCGTTGCCCCTCCCCACGGTACCACCCTAATCAAAAATCGTACGTGAACTGGACCAGGACCACGATTGTAGAGTAGCCCCAGGGATCGCTCCAGGGCCATCGCCAGATCCGGGACAGCAAACGAAGTTTCATGGATTCATCGCATCCTCCAATCCACCTCCACCAGCAGTCCTGGTCGCAGCCGCATTCTCGGTTCCGAGGGTTGTGAACTCGCTGGAGAAGGGATCGTGCCACGATCCGTACGTAGCGTAAGCCCCCCGCATCGACGTGAGCTCTCGACAACCGCCTCCGCCGCGAGGCGGGGCAGATGCGCGACGGATTGTTCCGGTACAGCGGCTCGTGACAGGGTCGATGGAATAGGGAACTCAGCCAGGCCTTGACCGAACCGCCCCCCGGCGCTCCGGTCGGGGCCGGGATGTGGCACGGCAGCAAGAGACCCACCCACCTCACTGCGACAAGGCTCCGGCGTGGTGCGTACCGCGTCAGCCAGCGGTGACCGGTACGTCGTGCTCGAGGAAGAACCGCAGCATCTCGGCGGAGGCGTCGGGGCCCCGCGCGTCGGTGTAGGACCCCACCGGGTTGCCGCCGGACCAGGCGTGCGCGCCGCCGTGCACGGTCCACTGCTCGGCCATAACCCTGCCGTCGGCGTCGCGGTACACGCTCCGGCTGAAGTGGCCGCCGTTCGCTGTGCCGTGCGTCGTGGTCGGCCGCGGCAGCGCCGCGCCGCCGCCGGTGCCCGCGCAGGGTTTCCGGACGCGGGAGGCGATGAGCTTCTCGGCGTTGACCGGCGCGACGGTGCTGTCACGGTCGCCGTGGAAGACGATCAGCGGCACCTCACAGACAGGTTCCGATGACCCGCCGCGGCGCATCGCCGCGAACGCGGAGGGGACGTCGTGCGCCACCCCGTACGCGAGCCCGCTGTGCACACCGGCGGCGGTGTACAGGTCCGGGTACGTCGCGGCCATGACCGCGGCCATCGCGCCGCCGGCGGAAAGTCCGGCGACATACACCCGAGCCGGGTCGACGGCGTGATCGCTCATGACCTGGCGGGTGATGCCGGCGATGATCGCCGGCTCGCCGACGTCGCGCCGCTGATCACCGGGCCGGAACCAGTTCCAGTACCGGCCGACATTCGCCGCGGTCGACTGCTCCGGGTAGGCGACGAGGAACGTGTGCCGCTCGGCCAGGTCGTTCATCCGCGTACCGGCGGCGAAGTCAGCGGCGTCCTGCGTGCCGCCATGGAGCATCACGACGAGCGGCGCCGGCTCCTCGGCGTAGCCGGTCGGGATGTAGAGGGCATAGGTCCGCGACCCAGCCGCGGCGGTGTGCCTGAGGTGGCGGATCTGTCCACCGGGCGCGCTGGCCGCTGCCGCCGCGGTGGAGTTGGAACCTGAGGGCCGTGGCAGGTTCTTGCCCGCGGTCAGGCGCGCCTGCAGCCTGTCCAGCAGGCCGCCGGCCTGGCGCGTGCCGCTGGCCTGGGTATCCCGGCGGCGATACGTCTCGGGGGGCAGCGGCCGCGCCGCCGTGACCGTGTGGCCCACGGAGAGACCTCGCTGGAGCAGGGCACTCGCCTCGGCCAGCCGCCGCTCGCGGGTGAACCGTAGCGCCTCGGCCATGGCGGCAGCCCTGGTGTCATTCACGATTCGGGGGCTCCTGTTTGTTGTTGTGACCGTCGTCGCCGACCTGTGCCGACGCCGTCCCGCTGCGCAGCGGTGCCGCTCACACCGTCCTGGACGCCAGGGCGGCCTTGACCGCCCGCGGTGCCCGGAAGGCGCCGAGGACCTCCACCGACGCGATCGTCGCGAGCGCGAGCTCAGGGGACACGTCGTCGGCGAGGATCGCCAGCCCCAGGACGCGGAGCTCGACCGTCCGACCGGCAGCGCGGAGCTCCTCGAGCTCGCGGCGGGCATAGTGCTGCGTGCCGAGCGTGAGCGCGCGGCGGACAACGGTCTCTTCCAGGGGGCCCGACCGGGTTTCGAGCTGCCGGCGGATCGCCGTACGGATGAAGTCCGTGCGGT
>JADGPB010000476.1 GCA_017882655.1 Propionibacteriales bacterium | reverse complement strand
CCGAGCTTCCCAACCCTTCGCGCCGAGCTCCCCAACCCGTGGGCCGGCTCCCAACCCATCGGTGGCTTGGGAAGCGATGCGATGGCTTGGGGAGCTCGGCGGAAAGCCGTCGATGGCTTGGGGGGCTCGGCCGAAAGCAGTCCATGGCTTGGGATGCTCGGCCTCGGTGGCCCAACGGTTGGGAAGCTGGCCCCGGTCTTGGGAGGCATCCACGCCGAAGCGCCGCGATTGAATCTAGCCGAGGGCGGCGACCGCCTTGGAGGAGCCCGAGACGATGAGGTGCTCGTCGCGGCGCAGGACGCGGGAGTCGGGAGGATTGGGCTCGTACGAGCCGTCCCTGGTCGAGATCGCGAGGGTGAACACCTTGCGTGCGCGGAGGTCGGCGATGGTCAACCCCACGAGGTCGTCGTCGACGGTCACCTCTTCGAGGGTGAAGGCGAGGTCGCCGCGTGAGAGTGCCGCGTCGATGAACTCCAGTACGCGGGGGCGCAGGGCCATGTTGGCGATCGTGGTGCCGGCCATCGTGTACGGGGAGATCGCCCGGTCGGCGCCCGCGATCCGCAGCTTCTGCACCACGCCCTCGTCGCCGGCGCGGGCGACGATGAACAGGTCGGGGTTGAGCGTCTTGGCCGACAACGTCACGTACACGTTGCTGGCGTCGGAGTCGATGCAGGTCACAAGGCCCCGTGCCTTCTTGATGCCGGCGCGCAGCAGGACCGCGTCGGAGGTGCCGTCGCCGTGGATGACCGGGTAGCCGTCGGACTCGGCCCTCGCCAGCGAGTCCTCGCCGATGTCGAGGACGACGACGTCGAGTCCCCCGGAGGTGAGGTCGCGGGCCACGAGGGAGCCGACACGTCCGTACCCGCAGATGATGAAGTGCCCACTCAGTGAGTCGACGAGTCGTTGCATGAGCCGCTGTCCTCTCCTACCGGTCCAAACCTCGCCCACGGTCTGCTCGGCGACGATGCCGACGGTGCCGAAGATGATGCCGATCGCGACGACCGACAGGAACATCGTCCACACCTGCCCGGCCGGGGTGAGCGCGTGGACCTCGCGGAAGCCGGTCGTCGTGAGCGTGATGACCGCCATGTACAAGGCGTCGAGCAGGTTCCAGCCCTGGAGGATCACGTACCCCAGGGCGCCCAGAAGCGAGATCAAGGCCACCGAGACGATCCACAGGGCGATCATCCACAAAGGACGTACAGCCTGCAGCCGCCGGGCCCGAGTCACCCCCCGAGGGTCCTTCACGAGCGTGATGCTAGACCTGCGCCGCCCGCTGCGGGCGAGGTGGGACGAGCTCAGCCCTCGCTCGCGTACAACGCCGTGAGCGACGCGGTACCGACCTCCGCGAAGTGCATGAGCAGGCGGACCATCGCGGGCGGCGTGCCCTCGCCTGCATCCAGGCGCGCGACGTTCATCGCGTGGACCGTGAAGTCGTAGTGATGCGCCGGGCCGGGCGGAGGCCACGGGCCACCCCAGCCGGGGTACGCGTAGTCGTTGTTCCAGGTACGGGCGCCCTCTGGAAGGGGGCCACCCTCGGGGATGCTCGTCACGTCCGCAGGGATGTCCGTGACCAGCCAGTGCCACCATCCGGACCCGGTCGGAGCGTCGGGGTCGAAGCAGGTGATGCAGTACGACTCCGTACCGTCCGGGCCGACCGTCCAACTCATATCCGGGCTGACGTTGTCACCGCCGATACCAGGCTCGATGTGGCGCCGATCGATGAACGAGCCATCGGGAATCGCTGCGCTGCTGAGCTCCATGGAGGCCTCCTCGCCGTCGAGATGTCCGACAGCGTAGGCCGATGATCGGCGGCGGGCGAGGGTGCGACGGACGAGAAATCTCGCCGAGGTGCAACCTCGCGGGGGCTTCTAACCATTAACAAGAGGTAGAGGCAAGGTTGCGCCTTCCTCGCGCCACACAGCACTCTATGAAAGAACGGACACTCGGCGTGCACCCCCACGGCGCCGCGCGTCACGACGGAAGGTGTTTCACATGACCGCTCCCGCTCTTCGACGTGCTGGCCTCTTCCTCGGTCTGGCGCTCCTGGCGACCTTCCCCGCACCGTCGGCGCTCGCCTCCGTGCCCGCGCTCCCCGCAGCGCCGGTGCCGGCAGCGCCGGTGCCCGCAGCTCGCCCGGCCGTCACCCCCAACGTGACCACCATCCCCGCGGATGCCCGGGTGTCCACCATGTCCGTGCCGCAGGACGTACCGAGCGGAACCTCGGTCCTGGAAGCTGTCACTCCGCGACAGGTGGCGACGTTCCAGCTGGTCGGTGCGACGTGGGCTTCGTCAACCGGAACGGTGACGTTCCAGGCCCGGACGCTCGCGGGCGGTACGTGGTCGGCGTGGTCGGCGCTGAGCGCCGAGGAGACGCAGGACGCGACGAAGCCGAAGAACGCCACCGAACCCCTCTACGTCGGTGACGCGACCGGAGTCGAGCTGCGCGCCGTCGGTGCCGCCGGTTCGTCCGTCACCGCCTTGTCCGCCCTGACGGTGACGTCACCCACGGTCGCCGCCGACTCCACGATGGCGTCGGTGTCGGCGCAAGCCGTGACTGGCGGAGTCGCGCAGCCCGCGATCATCTCCCGGGCCGCATGGGGTGCGAACGAGTCCATGCGCGGTACGAACG
>JADGPB010000475.1 GCA_017882655.1 Propionibacteriales bacterium | reverse complement strand
GAGGAGTCGACGTCGTGGTACGCACCGTCGACCAGCGTCACGCGTACGTTCTCGACGGGATAGCCGGCGAGCACGCCGAACTGCATGGCGTCCTTGACGCCGGCGTCGACGGCCGGGATGTACTCCTTGGGGATGCGGCCACCGGTCACACCGTTCACGAACTCATAGCCTGAACCCGCGGGCAGCGGCTCGACCTGGATGATGATCTTGGCGTACTGGCCGGAGCCACCGGACTGCTTCTTGTGGGTGTACTCGGCCTTCTCCACCTTGCGGCGCAGAGTCTCGCGGTACGCAACCTGCGGTTTGCCGATGTTCGCCTCGACCTTGAACTCGCGACGCATGCGGTCGATCATCACCTCGAGGTGGAGCTCGCCCATCCCGGCGATGATCGTCTGGCCGGTCTCCTCGTCGGTGTGGACGCGGAAGGTCGGGTCCTCCTCGGCGAGCCGCTGGATGGCGATCCCCAGCTTCTCCTGGTCGGACTTCGTCTTGGGCTCCACGGCCTGCTCGATGACAGGGTTCGGGAACTCCATCGACTCGAGCACGATCGGGTGATGCGGGTCGCACAGCGTCTCGCCGGTACCGGTCTCCTTGAGACCCATCACCGCGCAGATCATGCCTGCGCCCATCGAGTCGACCTCTTCACGCTTGTTCGCGTGCATCTGGTAGATCTTGCCGATCCGCTCCTTCTTGCCCTTGGTCGCGTTGAGGACCTGGGATCCGGAGGTGAGCACGCCGGAGTAGACGCGGATGAAGATGAGGCGACCCAGGTGCGGGTCGGCCGCGATCTTGAAGGCCAACGCCGACATCGGCTCGTCGGTGTTCGGGTGACGCACGAGCTTCACCGACTCGTCGCCGGGCTTGAAGCCGTCGATCGCGGGCACGTCGAGCGGGGTCGGGAGGTAGTCGATGACCGCGTCGAGCAGGGGCTGCACGCCCTTGTTCTTGTACGCGGAGCCGCAGAGGACGGCGTTGCCCGTACCCGCCAGCACGGCGCGCCTGATGCCGGCCTTGATCTCGGCCACGGTGACGTGCTCGCCCGAGTCCCCCTTCTCGAGGTACAGCTCGGCGAACTCGTCGTCGGCATCGGCGAGAGCAGTGATGAGCTCCTCGCGGGCTGCGGTGGCCTTCTCGAGCAGGTCGGCGGGGATCTCCTCGACGGAGTAGTCCTCGCCGATCGTCGTCTCGCCGTGCCATGTGAGCGCGCGCATGCCGACCAGGTCGACGACGCCGATGAAGTTGGACTCGGCGCCGATCGGGAGCTGGACGACCAGCGGGTTGGCGTTCAGCCGCTCACGGATGGTCTTCACGCAGAAGTCGAACGACGCACCCGTACGGTCGAGCTTGTTGACGAAGCAGATGCGCGGGACGCGGTACTTGTTGGCCTGACGCCATACGGTCATCGACTGCGGCTCTACACCCGCGACGCCGTCGAAGACACACACTGCGCCGTCGAGGACGCGCAGCGAGCGCTCTACCTCGATGGTGAAGTCGACGTGGCCGGGCGTGTCGATGATGTTGATCTGGGTGTCTTTCCAGAAACAGGTCGTCGCGGCCGACGTGATCGTGATGCCGCGCTCCTGCTCCTGCTCCATCCAGTCCATCGTCGCGGCGCCGTCGTGCACCTCGCCGATCTTGTAGTTGATGCCGGTGTAGAACAGGATCCGTTCGGTCGTCGTCGTTTTGCCCGCGTCGATGTGGGCCATGATCCCGATGTTGCGGACCTTGGCGAGGTCGATCGTCTTCTCATGTGCCACGAGCGTCTACCTTTTCGTTTCCTGTTGCATTGGCTTGTTGGTGGGCATGGGTGCGCCCTCGGACCGGCAGCGTTGCCGATACCGAGGGCGCCCAGTGATCACCAGCGATAGTGAGCGAAGGCCCGGTTGGCCTCCGCCATCTTGTGGGTGTCCTCGCGCCGCTTGACCGCAGCGCCGAGGCCATTGGCCGCGTCGAGGATCTCGTTGCGCAGACGCTCGGCCATCGTCTTCTCGCGACGGGCGCGGGAGAAGCTGACGAGCCAGCGCATGGCCAGCGTGTTGGCGCGAAGCGGCTTGACCTCGATGGGGACCTGGTAGGTCGCACCACCGACGCGGCGGCTCTTGACCTCGATGTTCGGCCGGACGTTGTCCAGCGCGCGCTTCAGGGTCTGTACGGGATCGGTGCCACCCGTCTTCTCACGGGTGCCCTCGAGGGCGGTGTAGACGATGCTCTGGGCGATGGTCTTCTTGCCGTCGAGCAGAATCTTGCTCACAAGCTGCGAGACCAGGGGCGACCCGTACACGGGGTCGACCATCACGGGGCGCTTCGGGGCGGGACCCTTGCGAGGCATTACTTCTCCTTCTTGGCGCCGTAGTGGCTGCGAGCCTGCTTACGGTTCTTGACGGCCTGGGTGTCCAGCGCGCCTCGGATGATCTTGTAGCGGACGCCGGGGAGGTCCTTCACACGGCCACCGCGGACGAGCACCATCGAGTGCTCCTGCAGGTTGTGGCCGACACCCGGGATGTACGCGGTGACTTCGACGCCACTGGAGAGCCGGACGCGGGCGACCTTGCGCAGCGCGGAGTTCGGCTTCTTGGGCGTGGTCGTGTACACGCGGGTGCACACACCGCGGCGCTGAGGCGAACCCTTGAGCGCA
>JADGPB010000474.1 GCA_017882655.1 Propionibacteriales bacterium | reverse complement strand
AGCCGCGAACAGGGCGTTCGACCCCTCGGACGCCGTCGCCACCGTGCAGTTCGTCACGGTCGCCGAGGACTTGTCGCCCACGACGAGGATCGCCGAGTTGAGCCCGTAGAAGTTGCACGCTTCCTCGTTGCTGCTGTCGCCCGACTTGGTGATCGTGGCGTTCGTCAGCGTCAGCGACCCGCCGTTGACGACGAGGAAGACGTTCTGGTCCGCGGTCGTGCTCGCCCACGTGCCGCCGTCGATCGTGGCCGCGATGCCGTCGACGAGGTACGCGCCGGACAGCTTCTGCGTCCCGCCGCCACCGCCTGGCCCTGACTGGCCGGACGAGAACGTCGCCGAGTACGTACCAGCCGAGAGCTTCGTGTTCCCCGCGGCCGCGGCTGGCGTCGAGGCGCTCGCGGATCCCGTAGCGGATGCTGCGGGGCTCGCGGTCGACGAGGACGAGCAGCCGACCAGGGCACCCACCCCCAGCCCCGTGCCGAGCCAGAGCACGCTCCGGCGAGTGATCGTTGTTGCATCGAGCTTCCGTGTCATGGCAACACTCCACCGCCCTCGGCGTTGAGCGGGCTGTGAGGTCGCTGATCGGCTGCTCTGAATTTCTCGTGGTTCAACGGCGCAGGCGCAGACCCTTCGGAGTGAGCTGAAAACCGGCCGCAGCCAGTGCGGCCCCGAGTGGGCTGCCGGCGCCCATCACGGATTCCCCGTCGATCTTCTCGACGGTCAGCTTGCCGAGAGCTCCGGCATGTACGGCATCGGCCAGGGCTCGGGCGGCAGTGAGGAGCAACGCGTCGTCGTCGGTCCAGCTCAACAGCGTCCTGCCGCCGCGCTCGACGTACAGGGCGAGCGTGCCGTCGACGAGCACGACCAGAGCGCCGGCTTTGCGCGCCGGTTGGTGCCCACGAGACTCACCCTGACCATGCTCGTGCAGGGGCCACGGCAGGGCCGCACCGTACGGGTTGGCCGGGTCGCAGGCAGCGAGCACCAGGACGAGGTCGCGTTGTTCGTCCTTGTCGTTGCGGGACCTGTCGCGTCTGGCGCCAGGTGATCGGGTTGTCGCTCGTAGCCGGTCGACGGCTCCCGTGCCGCCGAACTGTGACGCGCCGAGCCCCTCGACGAAGTATCCGCGGCGCACCCGGCCGGCCTCCTCGGCGGCGGCGAGCACCCGGTACACGGCGGCGAACCCGCCTGGTACGTCCTCGGCGACGACCGATCCGCGCGTCACCACCCCGTACCGCTCGAGCAGCGTCTCGGCTCGTGCGTACTCGACGTGGGTACGCATCTGCGCATCCGGCTCGGCCGGCGGCGTCGGGAGCAGCGACCAGCGTCCCGCGGCGTCCTCGGGGACCGAGGAGCGTCCGTCGGCCACGAAAGGACGGCGCAGACCGTACGCGCCGGGCATCCCCAAACCTCCGCCCGCCCTGCCGTACCGTCCCCGGCGCGCCGACGTGCGCGGCTTGTGGGCCGTCGACACCTTCGAGAGCCGAGCCCGCAGTGGACCCAGCGTGGCGGTGGTCACGCGGCCCGCCCACGCGAGCCGCCACAGCGACTGGCTCACCGCGGACACGTCGAGCCCGCTCGCCTCGGCGATGCCGCGGGCGAAGTACGCCCCGCCGCCGCCGAGCGCCTCGAGCACCTGTCTGTCGGCATCGTCCGAGGGCTCCGAACCCGGCTGCAGGAGGACAGCCGCCAGGTCGGCCGGCAGCAACGTCAGCCACCCGTCCCCGCCGGACAGGTCACCGGCACCCTGCCAGAGCACCTCGCCCGCCGCGACCAGCTCGTCGAGCATGGCTGGCGCGTAGCCCGACACCCGCGCAGGCAGGATCAGCGACTCGAGCGCACTGGCCGGTACGACCGCGCCCGCGAGCTGTTCGACGACCCGGAGCACCCCGTCGACGCCGCGGAGACGTCCGCCGACGTTCTGCCACGCGGGCAGGAACCGGGCGTAGTCGGCGGCGGCGACCGGTTCGACCTCGGACCGGAGCGCGGCCAGCGACCGCCTCCTGACAAGGGCGAGCACTCGCGGGTCGCAGTAGTGCGGCGGGGGCCCATCCGGCGCAGGGGAGTCGGTTGCGCGACTCACCCAGCCGGACGGTCGCAGGTCGCCCTCGGTGAGCCGGCCATCGCCGACCAGCCGTCTGATGACATCCCGGACCACGGCCGTACCCAGCCCGAGCCACGCGGCGACGTCGGTCACTGCGAACGGCACCGCGTTCCGGGCGTACCGCATCACGAGGTCGCCGAGCGGATCGGCCACCGAGGCCGTGTACGCATCGGGCAGGCCGACCGGCAGCGACACCCCCAGCGCGTCACGCAGACGCCCGGCGTCCTCGACCGCGGCCCAGCGCTCCTGGCCACCCACGCCGATCCGCATGACGCGCCGCGCATCGGCGAGCTCGTCGGTCCACGCGGTGGCGACCGCCACGGGGTCGTCGCCCACGATGCGCCGGGCCAGCTCGTACGCGCTGATCGGCCCGATCGTACGGATCAGGTCGGCCACGTCCTCCGCATCGCGGGCGCGGCGGTCGTCCGCCAGGTGCTGCAGCTCCGCCTCGGTGCGGGTCAGCGCCTCCGGGTCGAGCAGCTCGGACAGCGCGAGCCCTTCGCTGGTGCCGAGCAGCTCGGCCAGCAGCGTGGG
>JADGPB010000062.1 GCA_017882655.1 Propionibacteriales bacterium | reverse complement strand
GATGGCGAGGCCGAGGAACAGCGTGACGACGTTGGCCAGCTCGTTGGCCGAGGCCTTCGTGAGGCGCTCGACGACCTTGGACTCCCGCATCAGGTTGCCGAGCATGAGCGACCCGATGAGCGGCGTGGCGAACGGCACCAGGACGCCGACGATGACGGTGACGATGATGGGGAACAGGATGCGGGTACGCGCGCTGATCTCGCGCGACGTGTACGGCATCCGGATCGCGCGTTCCTTCTTCGTCGTCAGCAGCCGCATCACCGGAGGCATGATGAGCGGTACGAGCGACATGTAGCTGTACGCGGCGACCGTGATCGGCCCGACGAGGTTCGGAGCGAGGATGCCGCTGACGTAGATCGAGGTTGGCCCGTCGATGGCACCGATGATGCCGATCGAGGCGGCCTCTTTGCGGGTGAAGCCGAGCAGCAACGCGAGGATCAGCGTGAGGAAGATCCCGAACTGCCCGGCCGCGCCGAGCAGCACCATCTTCGGGTTCTCGAGCAACGGGCCGAAGTCGGTCAGCGCGCCGATCCCGATGAAGATCAGCAGCGGGAACAGCTCGTTCGTGATCCCCATGTTGTACAGCACGGTCAGCATGCCGCCCTCGCCGACCAACGGCGACAGCGGCAGATTGGTGAGGATCGCGCCGGCACCGATCGGGAGCAGCAACAACGGCTCGTACTCCTTGGCGACGGCCAGGAAGATCAGGAGCCCACCGATCGCCATCATGACGACCGACTGCCAGGTGACGTGCGACAGTCCAGCCAAGAGCTGGGCGATCGTGTCCTGGCTCATCGCTCAGCTCTCGTAGGAGACCAGTACATCGCCGTGCTTGACCTGCGCGCCGACCTCCACGAGCACCGCAGCGATCGTGCCGTCGCGCTCGGCCTTGATCTCGTTCTTCATCTTCATGGCTTCGAGGACCAGCAGCGTCTGGCCACGCTGCACGGACGCCCCGACCCCGGCCTCGATGCTGAGGATGACACCCGGCATCGGGGACGTCACGCTACGACCACCGCCCCGACCCGGTCCGGGGTGCCTGGTCGCCACCGGCGCACTGCGCTCGGGCGCAGTCGGATGTCCCAACTCGGTCGCCGCACGCGGGCGCCCGATCTCGAGCTGGGGCGCGATGACCGCTTGGGCGAGATCCTGGTGATCAGTGAGCATGACGTCGACGAGTCGCCCGTCGGCGAGATGCACGGTGAACGTGTCGCGGGCCAGCTCCTCGACGTCGAGGACGTGATCGGTGTCGTTGATCCGTACGGTGTATCGGCGCATGTCCTACCTCGGCTTCCACGGTTGGTTCTGGTACGAGCGCCCCACGGCCACCCAGCGGCTCGCGAACAGCTGGCTGCCGGGCTGGACCTCTCGCATCGCAGGGGCCGCCTGACCGCGGCGCACGCGAGCATGAGTGATGACCGCGATCGTGATGGCCGCGATCTCCTCCGGTGTCAGGCCTTCCGGGCCCTCGTTCGGCTCCCCGTCGACGTCGGCGAGCGTCGTCACAGCGCCGGTCCTGCGGCGGGTGGCACGCTGATCGGCCCAGCCGATGCCGCGCAGCACGAGCATGAGCAGCAGCAACAGCGCGAAGACCGTTCCCATGCCCATCGCGGTCATCCACAGCCCGAATCCAAGGTTCTCCATCGCGCACCCCTAGACGGGGAACAGTCCGTGCTTCTTGGGGAGGTTCGTGTGAACCTTCGTCCGCAGAACCTCCAGCGCCCGGATGAGCCGCAGCCGGGTCTCGCTGGGCTCGATCACCTCGTCGATCTGCCCGACGTCGGCAGCCTGGTACGGGTTGAACAGCCGCTCCTTGTAGTCCGCGATGAAATCCGCCTCGGTCTTCTCCGGGTCCTCGGCGGCGGCGATCTCCTTGCCGTGCAGCAGCCGCGCCGCGCCCTCGGCGCCCATGACCGCGATCTGCGCGGTGGGCCAGGCGAACGCGATGTCGCCGCCCATCTGCTTGGAGCTCAAGGCCACGTACGAGCCGCCGATGGCTTTCCTCGTGATCACCGACAGCTTCGGGACGGTCGCCTGCGCGTACGCGTAGATCACCTTCGCGCCATGGCGGATGACGCCCTGGTACTCCTGTTCAACGCCTGGCAGGTAGCCCGGGCAGTCGACGAACGTCACGACCGGGATGTTGAACATGTCGCAGACGCGTACGAACCGGGAGACCTTGTCGCTCGAGTCGAGGTCCAGCGCACCGGACAGCACCGCCGGCTGGTTCGCGACGATGCCGACAGCGCGGCCGTCGAGCCGGGCGAACGCGGTGATGACGTTCGGAGCGAACTGCTCGTGGTTCTCCAGGAGACTGCCCGCATCCACGACGAGGTTGAGGACGTCGCGCATGTCGTACGGCATCGTGTCCTCGGCGGGCATGAACGTGTCGAGCGAAAGCTCCTGGCGGTACGGGTCGTCGTACGGCGCCAGCGCGGGCGGGTCCTCCGTGTTGTTCTGCGGCAGGTAGCCCAAGAGGACCTTCACGAGTCCAAGCGCCGCAGCGTCGCTCTCCGCAGAGAACTGAGCGACGCCGCTCCGGGCGTTGTGCACCCAGGAGCCGCCGAGGTCCTCAGCGGTGACCTCCTCGCCGGTGACCGCCTTGATGATGCCGGGGCCGGTGAGGAACATGTTCGAGGTTCCCTCGACCATGATCGTGAAGTCGGTGAGTGCCGGCGAGTAAACGGCACCCCCGGCGCACGGGCCCATGATCACCGAGAGCTGCGGCACGACACCGGAAGCGGCGACGTTGCGGTAGAACACCTCCCCGTATGCCGCGAGGCTCTTCACACCCTCCTGAACGCGAGCGCCGCCCGAGTCGTTGAGCCCGATGAGCGGGATCCCCGCCTCCATCGACAGGTCCATGATCCGGCAGATCTTCTGGGACTGGACCTCGGAGAACGAGCCGCCGAGCACCGTGAAGTCCTGGGCGAAGACCGCCACCCGCCGGCCGTTGATCTTCCCGAACCCCGTGATGACGCCGTCCCCCGGGTACCGCTCCTTGCCCATGCCGAAGTCGTGGTTCTGGTGGGTCGCGAGTGCGCCGAACTCCTGGAAGGAGCCTTCGTCGATCAGGATCGCGAGCCGCTCCCTGGCGGTCAGCTTGCCCTTGGAGTGCTGGGTCTCGATCCGTGTCGTACCCCCACCCTGGAGCGCCGCCTCACGCTTCGTGCGCAGCGTCTCGAGCGGATCGGTCGTCATGGGCCCGTCACCCCGCCTCGCCGTACCCAGACACCCATGTCCGGCTCCTCTCGCGACGTCGCTCCCTGGAACGCACACTAGGCGAAGCGACGTTCGCGGCGAGCGCCAGCCCCCTCGGAGGAGGGTCTACTCCTCCGGGCGCATCCGGAAGTCGTACTCGGCTGGGAGCGGACGGTTGGTGCCGCGCGCCGCCTCGTACGCGCGCCAGACCTCGGTGAACGTGGCAGCGCCCTCGCGGATGTCGGGCACGACGAGGTGTGAGTCGAGGATCGCGCCCGCCTCGTCGAGACAGCCCAGCGCGACGTACGCCTCGGCCAGCAGCAGCGCGAACCTCCCGGCACGCGGCCCTGCCGATCTCTCGAGCCCCTGCAGCCTCTCCTCGACAGCCGCCGCCCGGCCGGCCGCGAGCGCCGCGGTGGCGTACTCGATGAGCAGGGACGGGTTGTCGTCCAGCGCGATCGCCTGCGCGAGGTAGTCGGCGCGCTCGTCGGGCTCGGTCGAGGTGAGGCCCAGGGCGCGGTACGCCTCCGCGCTGGGCGCTCCAGCGATCGACGACCGCCAGTACTTGCGCGCCTTGCGGACCTTCCCGCGTTCCAGCGCCAGGTAGCCGAGGTGCAGGTCGCGCTCAGGGCTCGGCGGCGCCTCGTCCAGACGCGCCCGCCAGCCGGGCCCGGCAACGGGCGCCGCAGCACCGGTCAGCGCCTGCCCGCCCAGTACCGCCAACCACGGCCGCTGGGCCACGCCGAGCGTCTCGGCCGGGAACGGCGTGGCTGGATAGACCGGCAGGTCCCCCGCCGCGACCGCCAACGCGCCCCATCCGTCAGCCGTGACCTCCACCGTCACCGGCGTCTCCTGCATGCGCGAGAGCGCCTTCTCAGCCTCGGCGACCTTGGTCGGACGCGGCGGATGCTCCCCGTACGTCCCGGTGAACGTCACCGGTCCGTACGCCTCGGTCCAGGTCCAGGTCTCGCCCGGCTCGAGCGGCAGGTGGTGCATCTGGGTCGGCCCGAGGCCGGCCTGGATCTCGCAGTACCGCCCATTCCCACCGAGCCACGACTGCCAGGTCTCGCCGCCGGTCGCGGTTCCCCACACGAAGAGCTTGCGGCCGCGCAGCCTCGGCGTCGAGGTCTGCTGCATGCCGACGCCGTCAGCGTCCACGGCAGCCACCCACGGTTCCTCGAAGCCGTCCAGATCGGCGAACAGGTCCGACGCGTACAGCTGGCTCACCGGGTCGAGCCGCTCCGTCGGGATGTCGATGACCGAGATCTTCTCGTAGCCCGACGAGACGGCACGCTTGGCAGGCAGCAGCACCCGCCCACCGGCCACCTGCGGCACGGCGATCGTCGACCACCAGTACACGGGCACCGTTCTGTCGTACGGGTTGTCGAGCACGATCCGCACGTACAGATCCTCGGCGCCGTCCGGCAGCCAGGCATCGAGTCGCCACACCAGACCGAGCAGCCGCTCGTACGCCCAGAGGCGAAGCACGTCCGTACCTTCCGGCCCCACGACGCGCCCCGCCGACACCGGCGAGCTGGTGAGCGGCCAGTGCCCGGTGAAGCCGAGGTTCCACTCGACGCCGCCCGAGAACCACGCCTGCCGCAGCGCGAGGTTGCCGTGCATCAGCGCGTCCGGCTGGTAGAGCAGCTCGCGCCCCGCGACCTTGTCGTACAGGGTCCACAGCCTGCCGCCGAGCTCCAGCAGGAACGTCGCCTTCAGGCGGTCGTTCTCGAGGACGGCCACTCGCAGGTCTCGCGTCTCGACGTGTCGGTCGAACGAGTCCTGGGAGTCGTACGGCAGGACCGTCGGGCAGCGGTCGACATAGCCGGTCCTCCCCCCGAGCACCTCCCAGTCCGAGTCGCTCAGAGGCCGGGCGCCGCCCGCATCGAGGATCGGGAGCCCGTTGGAGGGCCCGGGTCCCGCGATCAGCGTGGACAGCGTGGTGAACGTCAGCACAGGGTCAGGCTAGCGAGCCAGCACGCCGGCGCGTACGGGTGGTGACGAAGCGGCACGAGGCGGGCTGCCGGTTCATCATGTTAAGTAGGCGAGTCGCAGCTTCTCATGGCGGATTGGCCATGAGAACCTCCGACTCACCTGGTTAACATGATGAACCGGGAGGGTCGCGGGGCGTCAGCGCAGACCGCTCCACTGCTTGTGGCGGCGGACGGTGGAGACGATGAAGTCGACGACCCGCTGCGAGCAGTTGGCGATCTGGTAGTCGTCCGGGATGACGATCGGCTCACGGCGCATCGCGAGGTTGACTGCTTCGATGACGTTCTCGGGATCGAGCCCGGTCATCGTGATTGCGCCGGTGTCGAGGGCCTCGGGTCGCTCGATTGCATCGCGCAGCGTGATTGCCGGGAAGCCGAGCAGGCTTGACTCCTCCGCGATCGTGCCCGAGTCGGACAGCACGCACGCCGCGTTCAGCTGGAGCTTGTTGTAGTCGAGGAAGCCCAGCGGCGGGTGGAACGTGACACCGTCGAGCGTGCGGCCGAGCGCGTCCAAGCGCATGCGGGTGCGCGGATGGGTCGACACGAGGATGGGCTTGCCGTACGTCTCGGAGACCCGCTGCAGGCAATCAAGCAGCGCCTCGAGCCGCTCGGGCGCGTCGACGTTCTCCTCGCGGTGGGCGGAGACGAGGAAGTACGAGTCGGGCTCGAGCCCCAGCCGTACCAGCACGTCGGACGTCTCGATCGCGGCGCGATGTGCGTCGAGAACCTCCTTCATCGGCGACCCGGTCTTGATGATCCGCCGTGATTGCAGGCCCTCGGCGAGAAGGTTGCGGCGGGCGTGCTCGGTGTAGACGAGGTTGTAGTCGGCGACGTGGTCGACGAGGCGCCGGTTGGTCTCCTCCGGAACGTTCTCGTCGAAGCACCGGTTGCCGGCCTCCATGTGGTAGACGGGCACCCGCATGCGCTTGGCCATCACCGCCGACAGGCACGAGTTCGTGTCGCCGAGAACGAGCAGCGCGTCGGGCGCGTAGTCGCGGATCGCCTGCTCCGTACCGACCAGCACGTCGCCCAGCACCTGACCGAGCGTGTCGGTACGGACGTTGAGCAACCTGTCCGGCGCACGCAGGCCCAGGTCGCGGAAGAAGACATCGCCGAGCAGCGGGTCGTAGTTCTGCCCGGTATGCACGAGGACGTGGTCGAGCGATGAGTCCAACCGCTTCATCACCGCCGACAGCCGGATGATCTCCGGACGCGTACCCACCACCGTCATCACACGAGTCACGCGCCCATCCTCCCATCCCAGGTCAGGCCGTGACGCGATTCACCCTCTCGACGCGACTGGAGCGGTGTGAAGGCCGCTGTATGAGCATCGAGCGGGCGAATCGCGTCGGGCACCGGTGGTCAGCACCGGTGGTGAGCACCGGCGATGCCGGTTCATCATGTTAAGCAGTCGAATCGGAGGTTCTCATGGCGAATTGGCCATGAGAACCTCCAACACACCCACTTAACATGATGAACCGACACCCCGGCGTCGCTCACCCACCTCAGCGCTCACACCGACGGGCGGACGTTCTCCCAGTACGTGTCGGGGTGGTGTGGGTCGAACAGCTCGTTGGTCCAGAACAATGTCGTTGCCTCGCCGTCGAGCGCCGTGATGTTGTGGGTCCACATGGTTGGCATGTCGATCGCCACCGGGTCGTCGCCGCTGACCTCGAACGAGACCACCTCGCTCGTACATATCTTGCGCAGCGCAATCTCCGCGCGTCCCGCGAGCACCACGAAGCGCTCGATCTTGCGCAGGTGGAAGTGCTCGCCGCGGGTGAAGCCCTCGTTCGTCGTCGACACGAACACCTGGCCGCCGGCCCCATGGCTCCGGATCGACTCCACGAGTCGCCCGCGCTGGTCGCCGCGCGGCGTCAGCGCCAACGGGTAGCCCGCCGGGAAGAGGGCCGCCCTGTACGTGTTGAACAGGTCCAGCCGGAAGCCGTCGGTGACATCGGGCACGTCTGCACCGCCGTACACGCTCCGGAACTCCGCCAGCGTCTCCCACACCTGCTCGACCGACGTCTCGTGCGGGACCGGCTCGACGACTCCCGATCCGTCCAACCCGTCGAGCAGCGCCTGCGCCGCCCGCTGCGCGTGCAGCAGCCCGATCGGACGGTCGGCGAGTGAGCCAGGCGTCTCCCCCGCCACCGCCGAGGCGACGAACGTCGCGACGAACGAGTTGTACGCGGGTCGCCCGTGCTCACCGAACAGGTTCGGGAGGCGGACATCGGTGTACGAGCTCCCCCACCGCGCCGCCGCCTCGCCGAGCACATCCGAGGCACCGGCCTTGCCGATCGCGTACGGGGTCCCGTTGCCGACCTGGATCGAGTTCGCGTAGACCAGCCTCGGCGTGCCGTTCACCGCGGCGACAAGGTCTTTCGCCAGCGCGATGTTGCCGCCGCGTACGGCCTCGTCCGTATCGCGGTTGATGCCCGCGACGTGGATGACCGCGTCGACACCGGCCACCAGCTCAGCCAGCCGAGGCCAGTCCGCCTGCGCAACCGGAACGATCTCCAGGTCCGGACGCAGCGCCTTGGCTCGTACCCGCAGGTGCCAGCCGAGGAACCCGTCCGCGCCGGTGACCGCGACCTTCACAGGCCTGCCTCGGCCGCCGCCCGTACCTCCGGCACCGTCAGCAGCAGCGCCTTCGTCGCCTCGAGGTCGAGCTGTGTCGTGTTCGCGCTCGTGTAGTCCGCATCGCGCGGGATGCGGCGATCGCCCTCTTCGAAGTACAGCTCGTACTGCAACCCGCGTGCATCGAGCGGTACCCGGAAGTAGTCGCCCTGGTCGTTGGCCTTCACCATCTCCTCGACGCTCAGCAGCGTCTCGTGGAGCTTCTCCCCGTGACGCGAGCCGATCACCGCGATCTCGGGATCCTCGACGCCCATCACCGACGCCACCGCACGGGCCAGCGTCTCGACAGTCGACGCCGGCGCCTTCCGTACGAACAGGTCGCCCGACGTGGCGTGGCTGAACGCGTGCAACACCAGCCCGACCGACTGGTCGAGGCTCATGAGGAAGCGGGTCATCGTGGGCTCGGTGAGCGTCAGCGGACGGCCGGCGCGGAGCTGCTCGATGAACAGCGGGATGACCGAGCCCCGCGAGTACATGACGTTGCCGTACCGCGTGACGGCCACGCGCATCTGCGAGTCGGGGTGGTTGCGCGCGAAAGCCTGAGCAGTCTTCTCCATGAGCGCCTTCGACATGCCCATCGCGTTGACCGGGTAGACGGCCTTGTCGGTGGAGAGGACGACCAGGGCCTTCACGCCCGCGTGGGCGGCCGACTCGATCACGTGGTGGCTACCGGTGACGTTCGTCAGCACAGCCTGCTGGGGGAAGAACTCGCAGCTCGGTACCTGCTTGAGTGCGGCCGCGTGGAAGACGTAGTCGGCGCCCTCCATAGGCGCCTCGAGGCTGTCGATGTCGCGGACGTCGCCGAGGAAGAACCGCATCCGCTCGTCGGCGAGCGTACGGCGCATCGCGTCCTGCTTGGCCTCGTCGCGGCTGAGAACGTTGACCTGCTTGACACCGTGGGCCAGCAGGTGGCGCGCCATCGTGGACCCGAACGAGCCCGTACCGCCCGTGATCGTGACCGTCTTGTCGGCGATCGAGTCGATCGCCTCGATCGCCTCCAGCGTGTCTGTCACGTGCGGCCTTTCCGCTTGGCGGTACGAAGGATCTCGGTCAGCTTGGGCCCGCCGATCGCCGACGACATCTCGCGCTCGTACAGCTCGCGGCCCCGGTTACCCATCCCGCGCAGCATATCGGCGCCTGCCGCCTTGGCCTGGCGAAGCGCGGTCGCGACGGCGGCGGGATCGTTCGGCGACGCGGCCATTCCTGCTCCGGCCGCGGTGACGACGTCGGCGGGATCGCCTGCGGCGACGACCAGTACGGGATGACCGCCGGCCAGCAGCGACGGGATCTTGCTCGGCATGTTGACCCGGAACAGCGGCGTGTCGGAGATGCAGACGAGCTGGAGGTCGGCGGTCGCCAGGAGGCTGGGCATCGTCGCCATCGGACGGCGCCCGAGAAGGTGGACGCGGTCGGTGACGCCGAGATCCTCGGCCATCGCCCGGAGTCGTTCGCCGTCGAGGCCGTCGCCGACGGTGACGATGTGGATCCGCTCGCGGGGGTCGATGCGCGCTGCGGCCTCGATCAGTACGCCGAGGCCTTGCGGGATGCCGTGAGCGCCCGCGTACATCGCGACGAAGTCGTCGTCGGTCAGCCCGAGGCTCGCGCGAAGGGTCGGATCGGGCTCCGCAGGAGAGGCGAACAGCGACTCGTCGACCCAGTTGTAGACGAGGCTGATCTTCTCTTCCCGGACGCCGCGGTCGACGAGCACCCGCTTCATCGACGGCGAGAGGACGGTGACGTGGCTCGCGAGGCGGTACGACCATTTCGCGAAGGTGCCC
>JADGPB010000061.1 GCA_017882655.1 Propionibacteriales bacterium | reverse complement strand
GACCGACCTCCTCGTACCGCCGGAGCTGCGCGGCATCGGCATCCGCATCGAGGACGACATCGCGATCACGGCAGACGGGTGCGAGATCCTGTCCAACCAACTGCCGCGGGATCCCGATGCCGTGGAAGCCTGGATCGATGGCATCTGGGCGGCCTCGTGAGCTCACATCGCACGGGTCGCTGACCGCCTGTGGGGATAATGGACCGCATGGTGGGCAAGCGGGTGGCACTGGTCTTGGGCTCTGGCGGTGCGCGGGGTTACGCGCACATCGGCGCGATCGACGTCCTGACGGAACGCGGGTACGAGATCGTGGCCGTGGCAGGCAGCTCGATGGGGGCACTCGTCGGCGGGCTCCACGCGGCAGGCAAGCTGCACGACTACACCGAATGGGTCACCAGCCTCAACCAACGAGATGTCCTGCGGTTGCTCGACGTCTCGTTGAACGGCCCCGGCGTGCTGCGGCTCGAGCGGGTGCTGGCGCGGATGACCGACTACCTCGGCGGTGTGATGATCGAGGACCTGCCGATCCCGTACACCGCTGTGGCCAGCGACCTCGGTGCCCGCCGCGAGGTGTGGTTCACGAGCGGCCCGCTCGAGACCGCGATCAGGGCGTCGATCGCGATCCCGGCGATGATCACGCCGATCATGGTGAACGGCCGCCTGCTCGTCGACGGTGGCGTGCTCAACCCCGTACCGATGGAGCCCATCATGGGCGTCGACGCCGACTTCACGATGGCCATCAACCTGAGCGGTGAGAAGGGCCACCACGTCGGCAGCTCGCCGACCCGAGAGTCTGCCGCGCAGCGCCCGCCGAACGAATGGCTCGACCGCTTCCGCCGTAGTGCGGCAGGGGTCTGGGAGAACGACTTCATCGTCTCGATCATGTCCCGGTTCTCGCGGATCGACGAGGCTGCGGACCCTCCCTTGTACGACCCGCCGCCAGCCGGCCTCGGCATCACGGACGTGACCTGGATGTCACTGGACGCCATGGGTTCGCTGATCACGCGCTACCGGCTCGCCGCGTTGCCCCCCGACATCCTCGTCACGGTCGCCACGGACTCGGCTAAGGCCATGGACTTCCACAGGGCTGCAGAGCTCATCGCGCTGGGCCGGACCCTCACCGAGGCTGCTCTCGACGACGCCTTCGGCGAAGAGGTGGCGGACGGGCCGCTGACTGTGAATCGACAGCTCGAGCTCGAGGCGCCTGGCGCGTGACGCGCACAGCACCCTGCGATCAGGGGGCCAGTCGCTCCTTGCGCCAGGTTCCCGCGTCGTGCCGGAACCGGACCCGGTCGTGCAGTCGGCTCTTACGCCCCTGCCAGAACTCCCAGGTCTCAGGCACCAGCCGGTAACCGCCCCAATGATCGGGGCGCGGCGGGTTCAGGCCGTACCTCGCGGAGACCTTCGCCGCATTGCCCAGCAGCACAGCCCGGGAGCTGATCACCTGGCTCTGCGGGGATGCCCAGGCGCCGATCCTGGAGTCCAGCGGCCGGGTGACGAAGTAGGCATCCGACTCCTCCGCGGAGGTCTGCTCGACCCTGCCCTCGATCCGCACCACCCGCTCGAGCTCGACCCAGTGGAACTGCAGCGCCGCCTGCGGGTTCGCCGCGAGCTCGTGGCCCTTGCGGCTCTCGTAGTTGGTGAAGAACACCAGGCCCCGCTCGTCGGCGTACTTGATGAGGACGATCCGGGTGGACGGGCGGCCGTCCGCACCGACCGTGGCGAGAGTCATCGCGTTGGGCTCGGGCACTTTCGCCGCCACCGCCTGGTCCAGCCAGCGCTGGAACAGCGCCAGCGGGACGCTCCCGGCATCCGCCTCGTCGAGGCTGCCGCTCTCATAGCTCTTGCGCAGGTTCGACAGGTCCACCACCGCAGGATAGGTGCAGTTGCGTCCAGCCTGAGACCTGCCCTGCGTAGAGTGCTCCGAGCCCGCTAGCGTACGAGTCCGTGAGCAACGATCTGACGCACGCCATCCTGACCGAGTCGGACATCCCGACGCACTGGTACAACATCGTCGCGGACCTCCCGACGCCGCCTCCGCCGCCGCTGCACCCGGGCACGAAGGAGCCGTTGCAGGCGGCCGACCTCGCGCCCCTGTTCCCGATGGGGCTCATCGAGCAGGAGGTGTCCAGCGAGCGCTGGATCGAGATCCCCGGCCCGGTGCGCGACCTGTACAAGCTGTGGCGTCCGTCCCCGCTCGCCCGTGCCCGCAGGCTCGAAGAAGCCCTCGGCACGACCGCGCGGATCTACTACAAGTACGAGGGCGCGTCGCCGGTAGGCAGCCACAAGACGAACTCCGCGGTCGCGCAGGCGTACGCGAACGCCCAGGCCGGCATCAAGAAGCTGTGCACCGAGACCGGCGCGGGCCAGTGGGGCTCCGCCCTCGCCTTCGCGACGCAGGCTTTCGGGATGGAGTGCGAGATCTTCCAGGTGAAGAGCACCTACGACTCGAAGCCTTACCGCCACGTGCTCATGGAGACGTTCGGCGCAGTGGTGCACCCGTCGCCGTCAGACCTCACGGCGGTCGGCCGCGAGCTCCAGGCGAGGTTCCCGAACACGCCAGGCTCGCTCGGCATGGCGATCTCCGAGGCCGTGTCCGTCGCGGCACAGGACCCTGACACGAACTACTCCCTCGGCTCGGTGCTCAACCACGTGCTGCTGCACCAGACGGTCATCGGACAGGAGGCGATCAAGCAGCTCGCGCTGTTCGATGAGGAGGCCCCCGACCACCTGTTCGCCTGCGCCGGCGGCGGGTCGAACCTGGGCGGCATCGCGATCCCGTACGTCCGGGAGAACCTTGAGGGCCGTGCCGCGACCCACATCGTGGCCTGTGAGCCGAAGGCGGCTCCCTCGCTCACGCAGGGCGAGTACCGGTACGACTTCGGCGACACGAGCGGCATGACGCCGCTGCTGAAGATGTACACGCTGGGCGCCGACTTCGTGCCCGACCCCGTGCACGCCGGTGGTCTGCGCTACCACGGCATGGCACCGCTCATCTCCCACCTGTACCACGAGGGCATGATCGACGCCGTCGCCATCGGGCAGCTCGAGTCGTTCGAGGCGGGAGTGATGTTCGCCCGCGCCGAGGGCATCGTGCCGGCGTCCGAGTCGAACCACGCGATCGCCGGCGCCGTGCGCGAGGCGCGCAAGGCGACCGAGGAGGGCACGTCACCGGTGATCCTCATCGGCGTGTCCGGTTCCGGCCAGCTCGACCTCCCGGCCTACCAGGAGTTCCTGGCCGGGCGGATGGCGGATTCCTGAGTAGGTTCGCACCATGGCCAAGTCACCTGTGATCACCATCGGCCGCTCGCTCCCCCAGCACGTCCGGGGGCTGGTCAGGGACGTCGTCCCGCCCATGCACGCGGCGGGACGTCCGTTCGTGGCCGGGGCGTTGACGCTCGGCGTGTTCGGTTGGAGGTACGGCTGGGCACGACGCACGTCTCTCGTGGCGGCCGGCGCGCTGGCGCTGTTCTTCCGTGCGCCGAGGCGCGTTCCGCCGACCTCTGTCGGCGCCGTGGTCGCGCCTGCCGACGGCGTCGTGGGAACAGTCGACGAGTCCGTACCGCCTGCGGAGCTCGACCTCGGCGACGACCCGCTGCCCCGCGTGAGCATCTCCGTGTCGGTTCTCGACCCGTACGTCCAGAGGGCGCCCGTGGCGGGCCGTGTCGCTGTGGTGGCTCACGAGGAGGACGGTCCCACCGCCGTGAGGATCGAGACGGCCGAGGGCGTGGCGATCGGCCTCGTACAGACCGCCGGCCCCGTGGCCGGACACATCGTCTGCGACGTGGCGGTCGGCGACGAGGTGGTGATCGGCCAGACGTACGGGCTCGTCCGGTTCGGGTCACGCGTCGACGCGTACCTCCCCGCAGGCAGCCGGATCGGACTCAGCGTCGGTCAGCGCACCGTGGGCGGGGAAACGATCCTCACCGTCCTCGGCTGACAGCCGGACGCTCCGCTCACCGGCTCACAGGTTGGCCGGCGACATCTCCGCGAGCATCGACTGCGCCTGCTCGGCCACCTTGTGCTCGCAGAGCACCTCGTAGCGGGTCGCCACAGTCTGCTGGACCGAGGTGAAGTCGCGGGCCCCCTTGCTCAGCGAGTACGCGAGCGCCGCGAACCCCGCGCTGACGAGGACGCTGAAGACGAGCGCGGCCAACAGCAGCGCGAGCAGGTTCGCGCCCGGTACGAACAGCCACAGGACCAGGAACAGGATCAGCGCGGTGCTCAGGCCCTGTGCGGCCCCCTGCAGCAGCACGGTCCTCCACGTCTTGCGGGCGAGCACGCGCTCGACCGTGCGCAGGTCGGTGCCGACGATGGCGAGGTTCCCGACGGGGAACCCGTTGTCCGCCAGGTAGTCGACGGCCTTCTCCGCGGCGGGGTACGTGTCGAACACGCCGACCGAGCGTGGGTACTCCAGGTCGAACATGCTGGAAGTCCTGCTGGCGGTCGCGCTTCTCATCGGCGCGGCGAACGGGTCCTGGCTCATGGGGGTCCTTTCCGATCCTCGCTTCCAGATTAGGTGGCAGGTCCCCGCCACCACAGCCGAGCCGCGGCGAGGTCCCGGGCTGCGGTTCATCATGTTAAGTAGGCGAATCGGAGGTTCTCATGGCCGATCGGCCATGTGAAGGTGCAACTCACCTACTTAACATGATGAACCGCGAGAAGGATCCCGGCGCCCATCACTATCGTCAGCACATGGCCGTCTACCGTCCGCGCCGTTCGGTGCTCTATCTGCCCGCTTCGAACTCCCGCGCCCTCGAGAAGGCCAAAGGGCTCGCCTGCGACGCCGTCATCCTCGACCTCGAGGACGCCGTGGCTCCCGAGGCGAAGCTCGAGGCGCGAGAGGCGGCAGCGGCGGCCGTACGGGCGGGGGGATTCGGACGCCGCGAGCTGGCGATCCGGGTCAACGGGGTCGGTACGGAATGGCACGAGGCGGACCTCGCCGCTGCGTGCGCCGCCGGTCCGGACGCCATCGTCGTGCCGAAGGTCGACTCCGCCGAGACCGTACGCGCCCTGGCGGCGGCGTTCGAGGCCCACGGAGCCCCGTCCGGCACCGCCCTGTGGGCCATGATCGAGACGCCGGGAGCGGTGCTGAGCGTCGCGGACATCGCGAGCGCGTCCGACCGGATCACGGTCCTCGTGCTGGGCACGAACGACCTCGTCAAGGAGCTCGGCGTCGAGCACGTCCCGGGACGGCTTCCTCTCCAGACCGCCCTCGGCCTCACCGTGCTTGGCGCCAAGGCGGCTGGCGTGGTCGTGCTGGACGGCGTGTACAACGACCTCACCGATGTGGACGGCTACCTCGCCGAGTGCCGTCAAGGACGGGCGCTCGGTTTCGACGGGAAGACGCTCATCCACCCGAGGCAGATCGACGACGCCAACGCGACGTACGCGCCGAGCGCCGAGGCTGTCGAGGACTCGCGCGGCCTGCTTGCCGCCTGGCGGGCGGCCTCAGGAGCCGGCGTCGTGACGTACCGCGGCCGGATGGTCGAGAACCTCCACGTCGCCACCGCAGAACGCGTGCTGGCGCTCCACGAGGCCATCACTGCCATCGACCAGGACGCCTGAGTCCCACACAAGGGTTTCAGCGTGCTCGGAGGGCGTGAGCGGTTTACCCTTCTCGCGTGGCCTCTCCGACGACGATGTACATTTCGCGCCTCCGTGGGCTACCCATCATCAACGTCGACGGCGACTCCATCGGGAAGCTTCACGATGTCGTGATCCAGATCCGCGGCCAAGGCCGGCCGCCGCGGGTCAAGGGTCTCGTCGCCGAGCTCTTCGCGCGACGTAGGGCGTACCTGCCGATGGAGCGCGTCTACTCGATCGACGCCGTGCAGATCGTGGTCTCCGGCGTCGTCACCACGCGACGGTTCCATGGGCGTGAGGGCGAGACGCTCGTGCTCGAGGATCTGGTCGGACGCCGTGCGGTGCGCCGCGGGACGAGCAGCCCCACCACGATCTTCGACGTCGCGATGCATGCCGGACGTGGCGACGACTGGGAGGTCTCCAAGGTCGCGCTGCGCGACACACCCAAGGCCCTGCAGTTCTCGAGCCGGGTGCCGGTGACGATCGTTCCCTGGCAGGACGTGCCTGACCTCAGCCTCAGCGGGCTCGAGGGGGACGAGGCGCTGCTCGCGGAGATGCTCGACATGAAGCCTGCCGACGTCGCGCGAGAGCTGCACGACATGGCGCCCGAGCGCCGCGTCGAGATCGCGCATGCGCTCGACGACCGCCAGCTCGCCGACGCGATCGAGGAGCTGCCCGAGGACGAGCAGGTCGAACTGATCACGCTGCTGGACCCAGAGCGGGCAGCCGACGTGCTCGAGGAGATGGACCCCGACGACGCGGCCGACCTCATCGCCGAGCTGCCCGGCGACGTCGCCGAGACGCTGCTGAAGCGGATGCGTCCCGAGGACGCCCAGGATGTCCGCGACCTTCTCGCGTACGACGACGACACCGCTGGCGGCATGATGACACCGGAACCGGTCATCGTCGCCCCGGACTCGACCGTCGCGGATGCGCTCGCTCTTGCGCGGGTCGAAGAGGTCCCCCCGGCGCTGGCAGGAATGGTGTTCGTGTGCCGACCGCCGATGGAGGCGCCGACGGGCCGCTACATCGGTGGCGTACACCTGCAGCGGTTGCTGAGGGAGCCCCCCTCGACGCTCGTGTCGGCGCTCATCGACCACGAGCTGCGGCCACTCCTCCCGTCGGCGGGGCTGGCCACGGTCAGCCGCTACTTCGCGACGTACGACGTGCTGGTGGTTCCGGTGGTCGACGCTGAGCAGCACCTGCTCGGGGCCGTCACCGTGGACGACGTGCTCGACCACATGCTGCCTGAGGACTGGCGAGGTCTCCAGATGGAGGGGGCACTGACGCCTGACGAGGATCGTCGTGGCTAGGGCTCGCAAGCGCGTCGACGTCGACCGTCTGAACTCCCCCGGGCCTGCGAAGCGGACGTGGGTGCCGACGGTGCGCCTCGATTCCGAGGTCTTCGGGTCCTTCGCCGAGAAGTTCGCACGGTTCATGGGGACGGCGAGGTTCATCGGCTGGATGACCGTCTTCGTCGTCGTGTGGGTCCTGTGGAACACGCTGGGCAGGGCCGAATGGCGCTTCGACCCGTACTCGTTCACGTTCCTCACGCTGATCCTGAGCCTCCAGGCCTCGTACGCCGCCCCGCTCATCCTGCTGGCCCAGTACCGGCAGGAGGCCCGCGACCGGATCTCTCAGGACGAAGACCGCAAGCAGGCGGCCCAGTCACGCGCCGACATGGACTTCCTCGCCCGTGAGATCGCGTCCCTGAGGATGCGGGTCGGCGACCTCGCGACACGCGACTTCATCCGCTCCGAGCTCCGTGAGTTCCTCGAGGACCTCGACGAGCGCCAGGACGAAGAGCTGCATCGGGACGAGACCGACGAAGTCCTGTGACGTGCACGGGTAGCCTGTCCTGGTGCCTGACGAAAACCCGCTGCTGCCCCTGATCCGCGCCGCCCTCCACGAGGTCCAGGATCCCGAGATCCATCGGCCCTTGACCGACCTGGGCATGGTCGACGACATCCGCGTCGACGCGCAGGGGCATGCGACCGTACGGATCCTGCTCACCACCGGAGGCTGTCCGCTTCGCGACCGGCTGCGCACCGACGTGACCGCCGCCGTAGGCGCGATCGAGGGCGTCACCGGCGTCACCGTCGACATGGGTGTCATGAACGCCGATCAGCAAGGTGCCCTGCGCACGATGCTGCGCGGTGGCGTCCCCGAGCGCGAGATCCCGTTCGCCAAGGCAACGAGCCACACGCGGATCCTCGCGATCGCGTCCGGCAAGGGCGGCGTCGGAAAGTCGTCGATCGCGGTCAACCTCGCCCTCGCGCTCGCCGTCAAGGGCCGCAGCGTCGGGCTTCTCGACGCCGACGTGTACGGGCATTCCGTCCCCGACCTGCTCGGCCTTGCCGAGGACGAGGGGCCGACGGCGCTCGAGGACGTGAACCTGCTGCTCCCCGTGGAGACGCAGGGCATCAAGGTCATCAGCGTCGGCATGATGAAGCCCTCCCGCGACCAGGTCGTCGCATGGCGCGGCCCGATCCTCGACAAGGCGCTGACGCAGCTGCTGGCCGACGTGTACTGGGGCGACCTGGACTACCTCATCCTCGACATGCCGCCCGGTACGGGCGACATCGCGATCAGCCTCGGTCAGAAGCTTCCCAACGCCGAGGTCATCGTCGTCACCACCCCGCAGCAGGCGGCCACCGAGGTGGCCGAGCGCGCAGGCACGATGGCGGGCATCATGCAGCAGAAGGTCATCGGAGTGGTCGAGAACATGGCCTACCTTGACGCCACCTGCCCCCACTGCGGCGAGACCCATCGGGTCGACGTGTTCGGCACGGGCGGCGGCCAGAGGGTGGCGGCCACGCTCACCGAGAGGCTGGGGTACGAGGTGCCGCTGCTCGCCGAGATACCGCTCGAGACGGACTTCCGCGCGGCCTGCGATGCCGGTACGCCGCTGGTGTCGATCGATCCCACGCGGCCCAGCGCCGCGGCCGTGGTGGGTCTTGCGGACCGCATCGCCGCGTCCCGGCGCAGTCTCATCGGCCAGCAGCTCGGAGTGATCCCGGTCGGCTGAGGCCTACGTCGCCTCAGGGTCGAAAGGAACCCTGGGCACCAAGGCCGTACCGGAGGAGTCGTTGAGCACGCCGACCAGTTCGTGGGCACCTGTTGTCACCGCTGCCGAAGCCAAAGCCAGCTCCGCGCTCGTCTCGGCGAGTGACTTCTTGGTGTCGGCGATCGTCTCGCGGAACGCCGAGATCTCCTCGGTGTCCAGCAGGTGCTTGCTGATGAACGTCCGGGGGTTGAGGTCGGCCAGGCTCAAATCGGCGAACCCTGGACCCAGCTCGTTGGCGAGCTGGTCCTTCGCGCCGGTCGCTATGTTCATCAGGTACTTGTAGACGCGAGCCGCCTTCCGGGCGAACGCAGGGATCCTCTCGGGCCCGAACATGAGCACCGCAAGCACCACCAACCAGATGACTTCAGGCGCGCCCAGATCCACGTCGGAAGGATAGCCCGCCAGCGGTAAGGCCGGTGGACCAGTACCGGGGACGGACTACAAGCCGGCGGCGTCGAGCAGAGCCACGAAGGCCGTTGTCTGGGCCTCGGAGGCATCCAGCAGCGGTGGGCGGACGGATCCAGCGCTGCGTCCCCTGGCCGCGAGACCGGCCTTGACCAGCATGACTCCCTGCGTGGCGAAGACGCCCTGGTAGACGCCAAGGAGGGCGCGGTAGCGGGCGATGGCGCCCTCGATGTCGCCGGCGAGCCACGCAGCGATCACCTCGGCAGTCCGGGCTCCCGAGAAGTGGGTGGAGGTGCCGACGACGCCGACTCCCCCGACGGCCATCAAGGGCAGCATCATGCCGTCGTCGCCGGCGTAGTAGGCGAGGTCGGAGTTGGCCATGACCACGGCAGATTGCACAGGCTGTGCCTTGGCATCCTTCACCGCGACGATCCGCGGGTGCTCGGCCACCTTGAGCAGCGTCTCGGTCTCGATCGGCACACCGGTCCTGTGCGGGATGTCGTACAGGATCACCGGACGATCGGTCGCATCGGCCACGGCGAGGAAGTGCGCG
>JADGPB010000060.1 GCA_017882655.1 Propionibacteriales bacterium | reverse complement strand
ACCCGCGGTTTGGAGCGTCCGGCAGATCGCGTCGAGGTTCGCGACACCCATGAGGATCACGAGCGTGGTCCTGCTCCGCGCGTGCGCCGCCCAGTCGACGTCGCTACGTGGATCGCCGGGCGGCACGTGCCCAGAGACGACCGTGAAGCCCTGGGACAGGCTGCGATGAGTGATCGGAATGCCGGCGAGAGCTGGGGCTGCCAAGGCCGATGACACGCCGGGGACGACGCGGACCTTGATCCCCGCGGCTGCACACGCCTGGGCTTCCTCGCCCCCACGTCCGAAGACGAAGGGGTCGCCGCCCTTGAGCCGTACGACTCGTCTGCCCGCCTGGGCGTGCCGTACGAGCGACTCGTTGATCGTCTCCTGAGGGGTGTGTGCGCCCCGCGGCACCTTGCCGACATCGATCAGCTCGGCCCCGGGAGCGGCTTCGGCGAGGACCGCGAGCGGGGCAAGTCTGTCGTAGAGCACGACGTCAGCGGCGCGCACGGCGCGTCGGCCGGCCTCGGTCAGCAGCGCCGGGTCGCCCGGGCCTCCGCCGACCAGGGTCACCCAGCCGGCCGGGGCATCGACGTCGGGATCGCCGGCCAGCGACCACACGGCCACATCGCGCGCCCGCGCAGCCGTACGGGGGCCCTGCGCGGAGACGACTCCCAGGCGGACGTCACCGACCCGGCCTGTCGCCGGGGTCCAGGCCGTGCCGCCCTCGGCCGCGTCAGCACGGACGCAGAAGATGCGGCGACGCTCCGCGGCCGCAGCCAGCATGGCGTTCGCCTCCGGCTGGTCGGTGAGAGCGAGGACGAACCACACCCCGTCACAGTCCGCATCGTCGACCACACGTTGCGACCACTCCACGCGGCCGGCGTCCGCGAGCGCTGCCAGCTCCGGCGCCAGAACGGGCGCGACAAGGTGTACGAGTGCCCCCGCGTCGAGCAGTGTGGGTACGCGCCGGGCGGCGACCCTGCCGCCACCGGCGACGAGCACCCGGCGACCGGCGAGCACGAGCCCGCTCAAGTAGACCTCTCCGCCGCGCACGGCACGAGGGTACTGGTACGGAACTGAGGTGGCCCAGCCTCACGGTGCAGCGGCTGGCACTCGAGCCGGCGAGGTGGCCGATGCACGTCCGAGTCGTGAGAGGCCTCGAGCGGGCACCTCGACGGTGCTATGTTCTGCGGCCATGTACACAGAGACCCCGACACGTACCGTGCCGTCGAACCTGTGCTGTGGGGCGTGCTGACGTACGCCCCGTGATTCACGTCGCCGGGCCTGAGGCCCGGCGATTCTGTGTTCGGGTCCCTCGCGCCCGGCTCCCACCCGATCGAACAGGAGCCACGACATGACCACTTTCGACCCGACGCCGACTCGACTCAGCCTGTCCCGACGAGGCCTCCTCGCTGGGGGCGCCGTGGCTCTCGGCGGGATCATGGCGGGGTGCTCCCCGGCACGCGCGGCGACCGCGAGCAGGCCCGTGAACATCGGGTACTTCCCCAACGTCACCCACGCCCCGGGGTTGGTGGCGGATGCCACGGGTCTGCTGAGCAGGCGACTCGACGCGGTGCAGGCCACGCCGACGGTCAAGTCGTTCAACGCCGGGCCGGACGTGATCCAGGCCATCCTGTCCGGATCGCTCGACATCAGCTATATCGGACCCAACCCGACCATCAACGCCTACGTACAGTCCAAGGGCGCGGGTGTGCGGGTCATCGCCGGATCCACCTCTGGTGGTGCCTCCCTGGTCGTCAGGGCCGGCATCTCCGGCGCGGCCGACCTCAAGGGCAAGAAGCTGGCTACACCCCAGCTCGGCAACACCCAAGACGTCGCGCTGCGCTACTGGCTCAAGAGCCAGGGACTGACGGCGACCAAGGACGGCGGCGGCGACGTCAGCATCCTTCCGCAGGCCAACTCGGCGGCCGTCCAGGCCTTCAAGGCCGGTGCGATCGACGGCGGCTGGCTGCCCGAACCGTACGCAGCCAGCCTGCTCAGGGCGGGAGGAGCCGTCCTCGTCGACGAGCGGACACTGTGGCCTGACGGCCGGTTCGTGACGACGAACATCATCGTGCGGACCGACTTCCTCACCCAGCACCCCGAGACCGTACGTGCCTTCCTTGAGGCCCACCTCGACGCTGTTGACGCCATCGCCAAGGACTCGGCAGCGGCCCAGGCCGCGGTCGCCGCCCAGATCAAGAAGATCACGTCCCAGGATCAGGACCAGGCCATCCTCGCCAGCTCCTGGAAGAACCTCACGTTCGGTGCGGACCCTCTCGCTGCAACCCTCAAGACGTCGGCCGACCACGCCGACGCCGTGGGGCTCCTTGGCACGAAGCCGACCGACGGGTTCGCGAAGCTGTGGAGCCTCGATCAGCTGAACGCCGCGCTCACGGCCCGAGGTCAGGCCCAGGTGACGGTATGACCACGACCGCCGATCCGGCCCTCTCTCTCGCCCACGGAGAGGTCCGGCTTCGCGGTGTCCGCAAGGTCTTCGGCGCGCGCGATACGAAAGTGACGGTGCTCCAGGACATGGACCTCGACGTGGCGCCCGGGGAGTTCCTCGCTGTCGTCGGGGGGTCCGGCTGCGGCAAGTCGACGCTGCTCTCGCTCGTCGCGGGACTGACGGAGCCGACGTCCGGCACAGTCGAGGTCGGCGGCAAGGTCTCGCTCATGTTCCAGGAGGCGACGTTGTTGCCCTGGCTCACCGCGGCGAAGAACGTCGAGCTGGCGCTGCATCTGCAGGGCGTGGGCAAGCCCGAGCGCCGCGACCGCGCGCGTCACCTGTTGGGGCGAGTACGCCTCGGGCGGTACGCCGACAAGCGGCCCCATGAACTGTCCGGCGGCATGCGGCAGCGGGTCGCTCTCGCCCGCGTCATCGCCCAGGACGCCGCTGTCGTCTGTATGGACGAACCCCTCGGTGCCCTTGACGCGCTCACCCGCGACCAGATGCACGACCTCGTAGAAGACGTGTGGCTGGAGTCGCGCTTCACGGTGCTGTTCGTGACGCACAACGTGCGCGAGGCCGTACGACTGGCGGACCGGGCCATCCTCATGGGCGGACGCCCAGGACGGGTCATCCACGAGCAGCCCAACGCCATGCCGCGCCCGCGCGTCATGGACTCGCCGTCAGTCGCCACCAGGGCCGGCGCACTCACCCAAAGCCTCAAAGAGGAGGTGTCCTCGCATGACCAGTCCGACTACTTCGTCATCTGAACGACCAGGCCGCTCGCTCGAGCCGATCGACGCGCCAGAGCCGAGCGCGAAGCGGCACCGTGACCTGCTGCGGACGTTCGGGGCGCCGGTGATCGCCGTGGTCATCTTCGTCACCGCGTGGCAGGTGCTGGTGGCGAGCGGGTGGCGTCCCGACTACCTCCTCCCGGGTCCGGCGGCTGTCTTCGAGCGGCTCGGCGCGATCTTCGTCGACCCGGAGTTCTGGCCGGCTCTCGCTCGTACTCTGTCCCGCGCCGTCATCGGCTTCGCCGTCGCTGTGGTCGTCGGTACCGCGATCGGGCTCGCCGCCGCCGGCTCGAAGCTGTTGCGGGCCAGCATCGGCTCGCTGATCACCGGCCTGCAGACGATGCCGTCGGTCGTCTGGTTCCCGCTCGCGATCCTGCTGCTCGGCCTGGGCGAGCAGGCGATCGCGATGGTCGTCGTGCTCGGGGCGGCCCCCAGCATCGCCAACGGCGTGCTGAGCGGAGTGGACCAGCTGCCGCCGGCGTACTTCCGGCTCGGCCGTGTCCTCGGCGCTCGTGGGACCAGGCTCTACCGCCACATCGTCATCCCGGGAGCGCTGCCCGCGTACGTCGCAGGCCTCAATCAGGGCTGGGCCTTCGCGTGGCGCTCGCTGATGGCGGGCGAGCTGCTCGTCGTCATCCCTGGCGCCTCGGGACTGGGCAACCGCCTCGCGTTCAGCCAGGAGTTCGGGGATGCCACGGGACTGCTCGCTCACATGATCGTCATCCTCGTCATCGGCATGATCGTCGACCGCCTGTTCTCGGCATGGTCGCTGGGGATCCGACGTGCGCGCGGTCTGGCGGCGGACCGGTGACCGACCTGGAGTCGCTCCCGACGTCATCGCGCGAGCCCCTAGGCAGCGCGGTGGCCTCGATCCCGGGTCAGGACTGGTCGATCCTGATCAGGTTGCCGGACGGGTCGCGTACGGCGCCGTCGCGGGCACCCCACGGCTGGCTGGCGGGCACCGAGACGATTTCGGCTCCGGCCTCGGCGAGCTTGACGAACAGCCCGTCCAGGTCGTCGGTACGGAAGTGGACGGCGTTGAGCGCACCCTTCGCTACCAGGCCCGCGACGTACGAGAGGTCGTCCGGCGAGCCCTGGATGTAGTTGCTGAGGACGATCTGTACGCCGGGCTGCGATTTCGAGCCCACAGTGATCCATCGGAAGTCCCCATTCGGCACATCCATGACGAGCTCGAGGCCGAGGACGTCGCGGTAGAACGCGAGCGCCTTGTCCGGGTCGGTGACGGTGACGAAGCACCGGGCAACAGTGAGATCCATGGAAAGAACGCTAGTCAGCGGTGGGTGGAAGTTGCTTCTCGGATCCTGCTCTGTGCTGCAACGGCGAGCCTGGGCCAGCTGACGGACATCACGCGCGGACGGGAGTAGCGTCCAGCCATGGGGACAGGATCTGGAATGCGCTCGGGACTAGCGGCGATGCTCACTCTCGTGGCAACGACCGCGGTGCTCGCGGGGTGCACGCCTGGTACGAGTTCGGGCGGATCGACCACCAATGCCGCTGGGGGAACCACCACCGCGGCGTCGAGCGCGCCCGCCGGCCAGTCCACCTCCTCGAAGCCCTCCGCAGCGACCTCGGCTGCCACGACCACGAGCGCACCCGCTGCGGCGACGTCCACGGGGGTCGGCGCCTGCCTGGTCGCTCAGCTGACCGCCACGCTCGGCGCCGGTGCCGGTGGTGGCGCCGGACACATGTATCCCTTCCTCGTCCTCACCAACAAGGGCACGACCGCGTGCACCGTGAGGGGCTACCCGGGAGTCTCCTTCGTAGGTAACGGCAGCGGGACCCAGCTCGGCGCAGCCGCGACCCGCGAGGCAGCCGGCATCACCATCACCACGTTGACGCTGGCGCCGGGGCAGTCGGCACATTCGCAGCTGAGCATCACGGTGGCCGGCAACTACGACCCCGCCACGTGCAAGCCGAAGGCCGCCGACGGCCTGCGTGTCTACCCGCCCGCCGAGACGCACTCGCTCTTCGTCGCGTCGACCGCATACACGGCCTGCCAGAACGCGTCCGTCGTGCTGATGCTGGTACGTCCGTTGCAGGCGGGCGCCGCCTGACGCGCACAACCATTGGGGTCCGAAACCAACCTCACACGGGTTGTGCGGACGCTCGAAGGGTTGTGCGCGTCGGGCGGGTCAGGTCCTTCGTCACGCACGTCGGTACGGTCTCCAGCGCCTTGTGGTCGCCACCTCGGTACGAGGTCGGCGTCTGCCCCACCAGCTCCGTGAACCGGGCGCTGAACGAGCCGAGCGACGTACAGCCCACCGCCATGCAGACGTCCGTCACGGACATGTCCCCGCGCCGCAGCAGCGCCTTCGCACGTTCGATGCGGCGGGTCATGAGGTAGGAGTACGGCGTCTCCCCGTACGCGCGACGGAACTGGCGCGAGAAGTGAGCCTGCGACATGTACGCGGCGCGCGCGATCTGCGCCACGTCGAGCGGCGACGCGTACTCGCGGTCCATGAGATCGCGGGCACGTCGCAGGTACGCGAGCGTGTCGAGGTCCTGTGGCGCCACGCCTTCACACTAGCCATGAGGCCCGTCCCCCCACCGCGACGTCACAGGCAAAAGTTCGGCCCAAGCCCTCGACGTCACAGGCATTCGTTCGACCGCACACGGCGTATAGACCCAGTGCGTCGAAGTTTTGCCTGTGACGTCGAGGTTGTGGCTGCGCGGCTCGAGGAGGCTGGCGCGACTAGAGTCCGAAGCATGGGACTCAGGGCGCGCCGATGATGTCGGTGCGGACGGACCTTCTGCTCGCGGTGCTGAGGGACACGCTCGCGGCGACGGTCAACTTCATCATGTTGAGCACCGCCAACCAGGAGGTGTACGACCCGGCGGAGCTGCACCTCGGCGACTCGGCGCTCGTCGTCGACAGGGCGGCTCACCAGATCTTCCAGGCGAACCTGCTCGCGCACCCCGGTACGGCGAAGCTCGACATCGTGCCCACGGTCGTCGGTGAGGAGCACCCGTACCTCCCGGACGACATCCGCGACGGCCAGCTGCTGGTCCTGCTGGATCCCGCCGACGGCTCCAACCAGTGGCGCTGCCAGCGTGCAGGGTGGTGCACAGCAGGCATCGTCGTACAGCGCGTCGGCGACGGCTGGCGCTTCGTCACGGCGTTCAGCGCCGCTCCCGACGGTCGCCTCTTCCTGCTGCGGGACGACGGCTCGGTCATCATCGGCTCCACGCACAACGCGATCATGGCGCCGTTCCGCGGCCCCACCCCGCCGAACCCGACGAAGGAGCACATCGTCGCGGCCAACGCGTACAAGCACTGGTCGCGCCATCTCGCGGCCCCGGTCTTCGACGCGCTCGGCGACGAGTGGTTCTGCCTCACGTTCGCGGGCAACCCGGCGGTCATGAACCTGCTCACGTACGACACGGACGCGGTCTTCAACCCGAACCCGTCGAGCGTCTGGGACACCGCGGCCCTCATCATCGCCGCGCACACGTCCGCGGTCGTCGGCAGTATCGACGGTCAGGTGTGGCGTCCCGAGGAGCTCGTCGCGCTCTTCGGCAGCCGCGTCGATCTCGATCCGACCACGTGCCAGTTCGTACCGCCTTACGTGGCGGCGAAGAACGAGGAGCTGTACCGGCAGGTCGTCGCGGCGATCAAGGCCGGGCTCGCCTCAGGCTCCTGAGCTCGAGCCGATCACGAGCTCCTCGTACTCCGGACCGTCGATCGACTGGTCCATCGTGAGCGCGGGGAAGGACTCGGGCGGGAAGCTGACGACCTTCGCGGGCACACCGGCGACGGTCGTGTGGGGCGGTACGTCCTTGAGTACGACGCTGCCCGCGCCGATCTTGGCGCCCTCGCCGACCCTGATGTTGCCCAGCACCTTCGCGCCCGCGCCGATCATGACACCGCGGCCGATCTTCGGGTGACGGTCGCCGCCTGCCCGACCCGTACCGCCCAGAGTCACCTCGTGCAGCATCGAGAAGTCGTCCTCGACCACAGCCGTGGCACCGATGACGACGCTCGTCGCGTGGTCGAACATGATGCCCTTGCCAATCACAGCACCCGGGTGGATGTCGACGGCGAAGACCTCCGAGATCTGGCTCTGCAGGTACAGCGCCAGCGGCTCGTGGTTGTGGGTCCAGTAGTAGTGGCCGATCCGGTACGCCTGGATCGAATGGAAACCCTTGAAATACAGCAGCGGCTGCGAGTAGCCGCGCGTCGCGGGGTCGCGCGAGAGCACCGCCTGGAGGTCGGCGACGACGGCAGCTCCGATGCCAGGGTCGCTCTCGAACGCCTCGGCTGCCAGGTCGCGCAGCGAAAGCGACGACAGGCCGTGGCCGTCGAGCTTCCCGGCGATCAGCGTGCCGAGCGCTGACTCGAGCGAGGGGTGGCGCAGGATCGCCTCGTGCAGGAATCCGGCAAGCGCCGGTTCGAGCGCGGCATCGCGCGCAGCCTCTCGGCGAATCTCGTCCCAGACCTGGTTGTCGGCAACGGGGTCAGTCATGGGTGATCTGTTCCCTTCATCGTCGACTCAACGCGACACCGACTGCGAAAGATTCCCTCAGTCTTCGGCCAGCGTGATCTCGAGGCCTCCGAGCATCGTTGCTGACAAGTTGTACAGGAACGAGAACACCGTGGCGAGAGCCGTGAAGATCACGACGTCGATCGCGCCGATGAGCGCGGCCAGGCCGGTGGCCCGCTTGGTGTTGATGTACGTCGTGATGTCGAACGTCGTCGTGTCCGACGGCGAGGCCAGGATGTCCTTGACCATCTGGTTGACCGCGTCGAACAGGCCGGTCGCCTGGATGACGCTCATCAGCACGTACGTGGCGACGACGAAGATGATGCCGCCTGCGATACCGAACAGGAGCGACGTCTTCATCACCGACCAGGGGTCGATGCGGGAGATCCGCAGACGGGCCCGGCGGGTACGGCGGGGGCGCTGAACCGCCCGCGACGCGGTCGCAGGGTCCGGGGTGACCGGCGCCGGGATGGTTGTCGTGGCCGCGCTGCTGACCTGAGCCACCTTCTCCTTCGCCACGGCGGCCGCGGCGACGACTCCGGCGCGCGCGCGCTCGAGCACGGACGGCTGCGGAGCCTCGTCCGCCGTTGCGTCGGGGACAGGCGTGGTGCGCCGCACGGTGGGCGTCGGATCGTACGCGCCGGGCTCGGGAGCGGCGAACGGTGAAGCTGACGGGGCGGATGGGGTCGCCTTCGGCAGGTGGTCCAGCCCTGCCGAGAAGGCGGACCGAGACGTCACGCGCCCCTCGTCGCCCACTGGCGTCGACGGGGCCGCGCCCTGTGCGTCGGGAGCTGCCGGGACCTGGGTCGGAGTCTTGTGCGTACCGGCTGGCCTTGGCGTGCGAGCCGTTCCCGTGCGGGGCTTCGTCCTGTGCCGCGGACGCACCGCGGTCGACTCGGGGTCAGTCCCCTCCGTCAACCCGGCGGGCGCCGCTGAGGGGTCCTGGGTCGGCGCGGCATGGTCTTGCGACCTCCGCTCCCTGTCGGGATTCGCTTCACTCACCGTGGGACACCTCCGGAACCTGTGCAGGCTGCAACCGGCTCAACGGTACCGGAGGTGACAGCCTCACCCGAAACGCCTCCATACTCGCTCGAGGTCTTTCGCCTCCCATGAGCGTGGCCGACTACGCATTCGCCTCGCAAAGCCATACTGGCTCGCGTGACTGCCCTTGTGCTGACGTACCCCAACCTGAATCCAGTGGCCCTGAGACTCGGACCGCTGGTCATCCACTGGTACGGCGTCATGTACATGCTGGCGTTCATCATCGGGTACGTCCTGTTGCGCCGGCGCGTACGTCACGAGCCGTACACCGGTGGCGAGGACACCCCGGCCTGGACCGTCGATGACGTCGGCACGCTGATCTACCACGCGGTCGGCGGTGTGCTGCTCGGCGGTCGACTCGGCTACTGCGTCTTCTACAAGCCCACGTTCTACTTCACCCACCCGCTGGAACTCCTGAAGATCTGGGACGGCGGGATGAGTTTCCACGGCGGCGTGATCGGCGTCGTCGTGGCGCTGTGGCTGTTCACACGGCGCTATCACCGGCCATTCCTGCAGGTCTCCGATCTGCTGGTCCCCGTGGTGCCGGTCGGGCTCGGGCTGGGCCGCATCGGCAACTTCATCAACGGCGAGCTCTGGGGCCGTCCTGCCGATCCGTCACTGCCGTGGGCGATGGTGTTCCCGGCCGTGGACAGCACCCCGCGACACCCGAGTCAGCTGTACGAGTTCCTGCTCGAGGGCGTACTGCTGTTCGTCCTGCTTGCGCTGTACGACAGGCGGCACCCCGCGACGGGTTCCCTGAGCGGCGCGTTCCTGTTGGGCTACGGCGTGTTCCGTTTCACCGCCGAGCACTTCCGCGAGCCCGATTCGTACCTCGGCGTCCTCGGGCTCGGTCT
>JADGPB010000473.1 GCA_017882655.1 Propionibacteriales bacterium | reverse complement strand
CCACAGGTGTTCTCGGTGCTGTACGCGCTCAAGGCGCCGTACTTCTGGACCGTACGGCCTCAGGTCCGGGCCATGGCGCCGCACCATGCGGAGGTCGTCGTGCCGCTGCGCTGGGCTGTACGGAACCACATCGGCACTCTCCACGCGATCGCGGCCGTCAACGGTCTCGAGGCGGCGATGGGGCTGCTCGCCGAGGCGACCTGTCCCGAGGACAAGCGCTGGATCCCCGTCGGCATGTCCGTCCGCTACGTGGCCAAGGCAACGACCGACCTACTGTGCGTCGCCGAGACCGACGAGGCGGACTGGGAGCAGGGCGATGTGCCGGTCAGGGTCAAGGCCGTACGTCGCGATGGTGTCGTCGCCGTCGAAGGCGTCATCACGATCCAAATCAGCGCGCGCCCGAGCCTTTGAAGCCGGATTCGGGTGGTTATGAGCCCGCCAGGACGGCGCTCCGGATGCTCAAGCCGGATGCTGGTGGTTGTGAGCGCCCACGCCCCCTGCCATAACCACCAGGATCCGGTTCGAGCCTGCAGATGGTCGATCGCTGAGTCTCATAACCACCACGAGGCGGCTCGAGGGTGCCGTCGCGCGAGGAAGCGCGCGTTACCATCCCCCCGTGGTTGAACCCAGCGCCTGGACCCGTACGATCGCCGCCGACCCGGAGCACTCGCACCGCTACGCCGCCCGCTGGCGGCGCCTCGCGGCTGAGGGGCATGACCTCGACGGCGAGGCGCGCATGCTCGACGCGACGGTCGGCCGCGGATCCAGGATCCTCGACGCAGGGTGCGGTACGGGTCGTGTCGGAGGTCGCTTGGCCGCCTTAGGCCACACCGTGGTCGGAGTCGACGTCGACACGGCACTCATCGACTACGCAAAGGCTGACCTCCCCGGATCCACGTGGCTCGTGGGCGACCTGGCCCTCCTCGACCTTCCTTCAGCCGGCATCCCCGAGCCGTTCGACCTGATCTTCGCTGCCGGGAACGTCCTGGGGTTCCTCGCGCCCAGCACCCGCGTCCCGGTCCTGGTGAACCTGCGGAACCATCTCGCGGAGAACGGCCGGGTAGTGCTCGCGTACGGCGCGGGCCGTGGCTATCCGTTCGAGGACTTCTTCGCGGACCTCGCCATGGCGGGCCTGACCCTCGACCTGGCCCTGTCCACCTGGGAGCTCCACCCGTTCACCAAAGAGTCGGACTTCCTCGTCGCTATCGCGCGTCCGAGTCGCTGACCAGCTCGGCGACGATGTCGAGGTGGCCGGCGTGCTGGACGTACTCGCCGAGCACGTGGAGCAGGATCCAGCCGAGAGTCGGAGCCTCCTCCGGCGTCGCGAACCAGCCGCCGAGAGCACCACGGTCGGACAGGTCCGCCGCCTCGACGATGGCGCGCGTCCGTTCAGCCTGCGCCGCGTACAGCGCGGAGAGCTCGAGGTAGCCCCAGCCCTTCGGCACCTGGAACCGATGGTCGTCGCCTCGGTCGCCCTGCGGCTCGCGCACCGCTTCGGCCTTGAAGCCCCACACCAGCCAGCGGCGCTCCATGAAGACCAGGTGGGTGAGCATGCCCAGAGGCGTCCAGCCGGACGGCAGGACGGAGGCGGACATGGCCTCGTACGGCATCGCGCCGACCTTCCCGAGCACCGCCTGGCGCCTGGCGTCCAGGAAGTCGAGCAGCATGAGCTTCTGGGAGGGCGCTGTGCCGGGGTAGCGAGGTTCCATCAGGCACCTGCCCAGTACGCGGTCAGTGCTTGTGCGAGGTAGCCGGGGTCCGCGACGCCGCACAGCTCACGCGCCGAGTGCATGCTCAGCAGCGGGATCCCGACATCGACCGTGACGATGCCAAGCCGGGTCGCGGTGAGTGGCCCGATCGTGCTGCCACAAGGCACGGCGTTGTTCGAGACGAACTCTTGGGTGGGTACGCCGGCGGCGTGGCACGACCTGTACCAGAGGGACGACCCCACAGCGTCCGACGCGTACCGCTGCGAGGCGTTGAGCTTGAGCAGTGGTCCGTGGTTGAGCAGCGGCCGGTTCCCAGGGTCGTGGTGCTCGGGGTAGTTCGGATGCACCGCGTGTCCCGCGTCGGCAGAGACGCAGCTCGAGGCGGCCAGGGCTTGCAAGTGAGCGGCCTCGTCCAAGCCGAGCGCCAGGGTGAGGCGCCGGAGCACATCGGCGAGGAACGGCCCGCTCGCACCCGATCGTGTCGAGGATCCGACCTCCTCGTGGTCGAAGGCCGCGAAGACCGCCAGCGACTCCCCCGCCGAGCTGTCGTCGAGGAAGGCCGTGAGCGACGCGTGGACCGAGGAGAGGTTGTCGAGGCGCCACGAGGCGAAGAACTCGTTCTGAGCGCCGAACACGGCACTCGGCTCGGTCGGGTAGCAGAACACGTCGTACCCAGCCAGCTCCGCGTCCGGGATGCCGGCGGCGGTGAGCAGGAGGCTGCACGGGTCGGGGCCTTCGCCGATCGCGTACACCGGTTGTAGGTGCCGCTGCCGGTCCAGCTGGACATGGTCGCCCAGCGTGCGGTCGAGGTGCGGCGCCAGGTGCGGTACGCGAAGGAGCGCGCCGGTGGAGACGAGATGTACGTCGCCATCGCGGGTCACGAGGCGACCGGCGAGTCCCAGCTCGCGGTCCAGCCAGGTGCCCAGCAGCGGACC
>JADGPB010000059.1 GCA_017882655.1 Propionibacteriales bacterium | reverse complement strand
CTGAAGACCTTCATGTTCACCGACATCGTCGGCTCGACGAACCTCGTCGAGGCGCTCGGCGACGAGGCCTGGGAGACGATGCTCCGCTGGCACAACGCCGCCCTCCGTGAGGTGTTCACGGCCCACGGCGGCGAGGAGATCTCCACGACCGGCGACGGGTTCTTCGTCACCTTCGACTCGCCGGATCTTGCGGTGGCGGCGGCGATCGCCATCCAGCGACGACTCGCCGAACACCGCGCGACACAGGGCTTCGCGCCCCAGGTCCGGATCGGCCTCCATGCCTCCGATGCGACGCAGGTCGGCGGCGACTTCCACGGCAAGGCCGTCCATGAGGCGGCCCGGATAGCGGCACTCGGCGGCGCCGGCGATATCGTCGCTAGCGTCGGCACGGTCGGGGAGTCGCACCGGACGTCCGGTTCCCGGAGCGCGACGCTCAAGGGCCTCTCCGAGCCGATCGAGGTCGTGAACGTCGACTGGCGCTGAAGGCCGCGCACGCGGAGGCCCGGCTTCTGAGCGTCGCGGGGCGCGAGCGACCACGAGGATCGACGGTCGCTCGCTGAGTCCCGGAGGCGCCTTCCCTCTCATCCCGGCAAACACCACCGAGAGGCGGCACCGACCACCACACCATAACTATCGGTGATCCGCTCGCCCTTCCACGCTCACGCTACTGCGCTCACGAGTCCAGGACGTCCCAAGCAGAATGTCGCGGGTTCGAGTCCCACATCGGGCGCGGGACAGCGCGAAGGGGGACCCATACCTCCCCGACGGCGTCATGACACCGAGGCTCCGCCAAGCCCGACCGGGGATCTAGGCCGGAGCTGCACGGGCGATCCTGGCGAGGTCGAGCGCCTGCTTGATCGTAAGCCGGCGACCGATCTCCGTGGCTCGGGCGACATCCACATCCGACAGTGATGCGCGTGCCTGCTCGACGAAGTCACGACCCGGGTTCTCATCGGAGTAGATGACGACGATGCCCTCCTGATTGGCATAGACCTCGGCCGCGGCCGCGATCTGCACGGCGCGGTCGGGTCGGAGCTCGGCCGCCTCGGTGGCCGCGAGCCCGATCAAGGACAGACCCACTCCACGGACACTCGCCACGTCGGTATGTGCCTGCACCGACTTGAAGAAGTAGCGGCGCGCGAGCGCGGCGTCGTTGTTCCGGAGGTGCGTCCAGGCAATCTCCGAGAGGATCCGGGCTTCCTCGCCGCGATCGCCGACCGCTTCGAACGCCTCGAGCGACTGTCCGTAGAGGTCGATGGCGGCGACCGGGTCGCCGCGACCGGAGGCCAACCCGGCAAGGCCGCCGAGTGACATGCCCCCTCCCTCTTTGTCGCCGAGTCGCTGCTGGATCGCGAGCGCATCGGTGTACCTCGTCTTCGCCGCACCGAGATCGCCTGCCAGCGCCTGGAACATCCCGTTGACGGTCCAGGCAAGCGCCTGGGCCCATGTGAAACCGAGCGCCCCGGCTCGTTCGGCGCTCTCCTTCGTCAGCGTGAGCCCCGCATCGACGTCGGACCCGAGGACTGCAAGGGCCCCGCAGAACCCGGCGAGGCACAGCTCGCGCCCGGCATCGAGCTCGGCCGCGATGCGATGCGCCTTGCCCCATTCGTCGGTCGACCGCTCGAACTGCCCCGACATCCAGGACCCGAGCCCCACCGTCAGCAGGGCGCCCGCCCGCCCGACGGTGGGAACGCCGACAGGATCGAGATCGAGGAAGGTGGTCGCGTACTGCCGTGAGCTGAGGTTCTTGCCGCGGATATGCCAGTACATCCATAGGTCGCCGGTCAGCTGCAGGCCCTGTTCGAGCGCGGTCGTGTCACCCCGCTTCGCGGACGCCAGGAGCGTGTCCAGCGCGGCCTGGAGATTGCCCTCCTCGGCGATCCCGCGTTCGACGGCGCCGACCTGGTCGGTTCCCTCGATGCTGTCGCGGATGTCAAGCGCAAGCGCGGCATACCGCTGGGCATGACGCAGCGCGATCGCACCGGCCTCCCTGGAGTCCTCGAGGCGCTCCCGGGCATACTCGCCGATCGTCTGGAGCATCCGGAGCCTGTCGCCTCGGCCATCCACCTGCACGAGCGCCTTGTCGACGAGCGACTCCAGCTCTTCGAAGCTGGCCTCACCTGGCTCTGAACAGACAGCCTCGACATCTGCGAGGGTGCACCCGCCGACGAATACGGCCATCCGCCGAAAGAGACGCTGCTCCGACTCCGTCAGTAGCGCGTGGCTCCAGTCGATCGTGGCGCGCAACGTCTGGTGCCGTTCGGCAGTGTCGCGTGGACCGGAGGTGAGCACGTTCAAGGCGTGGTCCAGCCGCTCCAGGAGCGCCTCCGGTGACAGGATCCGCAGCCGTGCGGCAGCGAGCTCTAGCGCAAGGGGAAGACCGTCCAGGCGGCGGCACACCGCGATGACGGCACCCGCGTTCTGCGGCGTCAGCGCGAAGCTGCCCTTCGAGGCGCGGGCTCGCTCGACGAAGAGCGCGACGGCCGGGTAGTCGAGGAGCAACTCGGACGAGCCCGCGTCGGCCGAGGCAGGGAGCGCGAGCGGGGCAAGTGGAAACTCCCGTTCCGCAGCGATCCGCAGCAGGGTCCGGCTGGTGATCACGATCCGAAGCCTTGGGCAGGCTGCCACCAGCCGGGCGATCTCCGGAGCAGCCGACACGATCTGCTCGAGGTTGTCCAGGAGCAGGAGCGCCTTCTTGTCACCGATCAGCGAGATGACACCGTCGCCGAGCGTCCGCTCTTCGGCCTCCTTCACGTCCAGTGCAGCCGCGAGAGCGGGTATGAAGGTATCGGCCTCGAGGATGTCGGCCAGCGGGATGAACGCGACGCCGTCCAGGAAGTCTGGGGCGAGCACGCGGCCAAGCTCGATCATGCAGCGCGTCTTCCCGACCCCACCCGGGCCGGTGATCGTGACCACCCGATGGTCTCGGACCGACGCGACGAGCAAGTCGAGCTCGGTGGCCCGACCGAGCAATGGTCCGACCGGCTCGGGGAGGTTGCTCGGCAGGCTCACAAACCGCTCGCCCTTGCCCTCAAGTGCCTGCGGATCCGGCACGACGATGCCGTCAGCGGAAACGGCGAACAGCTCCAGCGGACGACCGACGTTCTTGAGCCTGAACCGCCCCAGGCTGACGACGGACACATCTGTCCGGTTCCTGAGATGGTCGTACGCGGTGTCCGACAGCATCACCCCGCCGGGCACCGCGAAGGACTCGATCCTGGAGGCGATGTTCACGGCCTCACCAGTGAGCCGCTCTCGTTCGACCGTCACCTCGCCGACGTGGATGCCGATGCGCACCGGGACATCGTCGACGGCGAGCTCACGCTGGATCTCGACTGCGGCCTGGACGGCTGCGAGCGCGCTCGGGAACATGCTCATGCTGCCATCGCCGAGCCGCTGAACGATCGTCCCGCCGAAGGCCTGATGATGATGGTCGACCGCCCGCCAGTACCGGTCGCGCTTGTCGACGGCCTGGCGCTCGTCCGCCTGGATCAACGTGGTGTAGCCGACCATGTCGGTGAAGGCCACCGCAACGAGCCGGCGATCGAGCTCCTGCCTCACACGTTCTTCCTCGACACATGGGGACGCGCTGGATGGCTCCGCATGAGGACCATAGCGCCTGCGAAAGAGGTCGGCACATCAATGTCGGACGGCGGTAGGTCGCCGATCCCCGACGAGATCATGCCGCGCTGACCCTGCAGGGGATCGTCGAGTCACTCGCCGACCTGCAGAGCCTCGTCGCGGACGCCGAGCCATCGACGCGGCACCGGATCGTTCAGGCACTGCGTCAGACTGGTCGGGGCGAGAGGGCTAGCGCCGACACACCGTCATCAATCCTGCTGATCCCGGTGACGAATGTTCCGAGCTACATCCACCGCACTTCGGAAACCGCATAGAGCGGTATCTGGTGAAAGTTGGCAGCTGCCAGTGCCGCGAATGTCAACGCAGACAAACAGCCATGCATTCGCGTCGCGCCATGGGCCCAGCTCTTCACCGCGTCGGGGTGGCCTCGTCGTTGGGGCTGGAGGCTCCTGCCGGGATCATGCCACCGGCGTCCCGCCAAACGACCTTGTAGGCGCTCCAAGTTGGCACGAAACCCGGCGGGGTCCCCCGCGACTGGAGGAATGGACTGAGTCGCGGCAGCTCCTCCACCGCGTCATCCGAACTTCTTTCGCAGGCTTCCACCTCGAGAGATCCAATGTGGAACGCACGCCGCAAGTAGAGCTCCGCCTCGTCACGATGGGGTTGGAATACTGCGGCGATCCTCGTAGCGTGGAGCGGTTTCGCGCATGTTATGCGGAGGAGTGGGCCGAGACCGACCCGGTGAGGAAGATGCGCCTCTGTACCGCGACCTGCCGCTCCTTGAGCAGTAAGTCCCGCGAGTCTCGGAAGTACTATCCGCGCTACGGGCCGATGGCGTGGAAATCGACCCAAATCACGTTGAGCGACTTCGAGAAGCCGAGACAAGCGCGGTGTATTCGGCGATCTGGTGCCGCTGCGGACAAGCGAGATGGTGCGATGCGTGACCTCGACGGAATGCGGATCATCGGGCCGGCCGACGGCGAATTCAGCGAAGGCGCGAGATCGAAGCGACGAGAACTGATTTCGGCTTCCGAAACGGGCGGTCGGTGGAGCCTTGGTGAGGTAACCGCCGAACCCGACGAGAGCGTGGCCACGCACGTCCACCCCGGCGAGCCTGAGGCGTTCATCATCGTGGAAGGCGAAGTGGAGCTACACGGGGCGCAGGGCGTGGCCCACCTCGCGCCGGGGGACGTCGTCTTCATCCCGCCCGACACCGAGCACGGGCTGAGGACTCCGAACGGGGGGCGCTGGCTGGCCGTCTGGCCCATCGACGAGCGCGTACCAGGCAAGAGGTACGCCGACTGAGTCGCTCGCCTGAGATGCCCGGCACCGAGCCGTTCGGTGCATCTCCATTCGCCCGGATGCAGGCAGAAGAGCACGGACCGGAAGGCCGCCGTCTGGATCGGCGTGCTGTACATAATCGGAATGGTTGCCTTCGTGCTCAGCGGGGTCGTCACGGACCCGGTCCTGGCAGGCCCCGCCTACCTGGAGGCCAAAAGTAGGAGCTCGGCCGGCCGCGCCCGCCATTGGCGCATGCCCTCGCGGCTAACTGCCGCGACATTGCAATGCCCACGGCCTGTACGGGTGGCCAGCCACGCCAGCGCACACGCCATCGTCACCTACGAAGCGCTCGTGCGGCTCACCGTAGGAGAAGACCATGACCGAGGAACGTAAGACGGTTACGACCGAGACCACCGGAGCACCAGCGACCACGACCCAGACGCTCGAGAAGGGCGTCCGTCACGGCGACGAGGAAGTAGGCGGGGCGCTCACCGGCGCGGTCGGCGGAGGCGTGGTTGGAGCCGTTGTCGGGGGACCTGTCGGCGCGGTAGTCGGCGGGGCAATCGGCGCGGCAACGGGTGCAACCGCGGGTGCTCTCGACGACAAGCGTAAGGACGAAACGGTCGTTGTCACCAAGGAAGAGAAGACCTGGTAGATCGATCCTGAGACAAACGCCTCGCGCGACCTACCGCCCGTTAAGGACGGAAAGTGATTCGAAAGTAGTGACATGAAACGCATTGAAACGATCGGCTTGGCAGCCTTTCTGGCCGTCACCCTCACCGGCACCGCGCTTGCCGCCGGATCTGTCGGCCTTGGCACGGCCGGGAACTTCGCGGTCCTGGCCGGGACGACCATCACGAACACCGGGGCAACGACGATTACCGGCGACGTTGGGCTGCATCCGGGCAAGGCCGCGACCGGCTTCACCACCGTGACGCTCCAAGGGGTAAAGCACCTCGGCGACGGCGTCGCGCTAAAGGCCAAGAACGCGTTGGTCACCGCCTATAACGAGGCCGCCGGGGCCAAGCCCGTCAAGAAGGTGCCGACCGAGTTGGGTGGCAAGACCCTCAAGCATGGTGTCTACGCCTCGGCTACCCTCGGCTTGACCGGCACGCTCACGCTCAATGGTCCGGGCGTGTTCATCTTCCAGGCCGGCTCCACGCTCATCACCGCCTCGAACAGCAAGGTGGCGCTCATCAATGGGGCCTCCGCCTGCAACGTCTACTGGCAGATCGGCAGCTCGGCGACCCTAGGCACGACCACGAGCTTCAAGGGTACGATCATGGCCCTCACCTCGATCGCGCTGAAGAACGGAGCGACGCTCCAAGGCCGCGCGTTTGCACGGAATGGTGCCGTCACGATGATCCACAACACGATCAACAGCTCGGCGTGCACGCCTCCGGCGACCGACCAGATTGCCTCGACGCCTACGCCGATCAGCGACCCGTTCTCCCCGACCCTCCTCATCCTCCTCGTCATCACCGTGATTGCGTTCGTCGGGGCGCTCCGCTTCGCGGCCATGCGATCCCGTCCGCGCGACTAGTCACGCGGCCGGGTCCAAGAAGAGAAGGTCTCTCGCGGCCCGCCGCGCGCCTAGCGCGACGGGTCGTCTTCTGTCGAGCAACTCGTAGCTGGAGCCGAACAAATGGGTATCGAAACCATCGTCATCGTCGTCGTCATCGTTCTCGTCGTGCTCTTCATTTTGGGCCGAGGCAGGCTGCGCGGTTAGCGGGCGGCCCGGCGCGACGGGACCGGCGACGGGACGGTCAGGTCCTCCCGGATGTCTGGATCGACCAGTGGCCCTCGAGAGGTCGCTGGCTCGACGAAGTGAAGACCCCAGCATTGGAGCTTGAGGATGCGCCCGTTGTCGATCGTTGCGACGGTCTGACAGCCGACGAAGAACGAACTCCAATCGGCGGGCCTCCAGTCACCCACATGCACTACGACCGTTCGGTCGGGCGGCGGGGGTCCCCAGGCCCATCAGGTACACCAGGACGAGCGCGATGAGAGCCGCGACCCCGATCGCCCGCCACGGCGCCGCGGCCTTCGCTCGCAGCACCCAGACGAGACCCGCTGCGCTGACCGGGAAGAGGGCCGGCCCGGCGAAGAGCCAGAGCAGGGGCAGGAACTGAGCGCGGTTGTCGGCCGCGTAACCCGCGATGGCCTGCGCCATCGTCGATCCAGGCGTATGCGCGGCGATCCCGACGAACTATCCCGGCGGCTCCGACTTGACCGCCCAGTGCGATTGGGCGGCTCGAATGCTCAACGCGGAGAACGATCCGAGTGGTCGACTCGAAGGTCCGTCCGGTGGCGATGGGGCGGACGACGGTCTCATCGGGCTCCGTTGCCTTCATCGCCGCGCAGAGGAGCACCTCGAGTTGTATCACGGATGTAACGCCCCTCCTATGAAACGTTGCCGCACGAGCGACGCGCGGGCGCAGAGTTGATCCAGACGTTTTAGGAGGAGTTGTCATGCACCTTGGGCAGCACGTCGATGAGGTGGCGGCCGCGCTTGATACCGGGCGTCGTCGGCTCGCGAGCGTCGATCTCGGCAACGTCGTCGATTCGGCCCGCGCCGGTGCCCGGGCGGCAGCCTCCGAACACTGGCCTCGCCCGAAGCGGCGATCTCGCTGGCCCATCGTCGCAGGCGTGTTGGTCATGGGCGCTGTAGTCGCAACGATCCTGTTCCTGCTCCCGACGTTGCGACGGGCGATCGATGAGGACAGCATCAGGGGCGATCCCGGAACCCGCCCTGACGCCATTGCCGATTTTCCACCGAAGGCCGCCCCATACCCCACGAACCCTTGGGGCCGTACGTCCGAGGAGACGATCGATGGCGAAGAAGCTGAATCCTGAGCCTGGTGCGGGCGATGGCGTCAAGGAGCATTTCGACGAGGCCACGCACTCGCTCGCCGAGCGGGGTCGGGCCGTCGCGGACCAGATACCCGGCATCGTTGAGAGCGCGAGTGGCGTCATGGAAGCCGCATCCTCGCAGATGGATGATCTCTCGGACCAAGGCGTCATCGCCGCGGTCGCCTTGTCGTCCGGAGTGATGATCGGGCTGTTCCTCGCCGGAGCACCCCGACCGATCCTTGCCCTCGGTTTGCTTCCGATCGCGATCACGGCGCGAGCGGCGATGCAGCGCGGGGTCCGCGTCTCCCGGCTGGTGAACTAGCTTCGGCTGCGCTCGGTGGAGTGGAGGCCACGCCTGACACTCGACGCACCGCGGCAATCGCCGCATCCTGAGTAAGTCCGTCCGGCGGTGCGGTCGGGACGTGACTGCACGCCGGGACTGCACCGTCCACAAGCCCCGAGCATCTATTCGAGCCTCCTTGGCTGGACCGTACAGGCCGTCGCTCCGACTGCAGCCACCAGGGCGAGTCCGACGATCCACTTGATCGCCTTTGGCCCTCTGTCCCGTCGACGACTGGAGCTGCCGTCCCGCCGGAGGCGGATCGGTGACCACCGTGGGGCTGCGTGGCAGGGGTGCCCGGGAGGGCACACGTCCGTCGGGCCCTCCCGGCTCGACGCGCCAGGCGATCCGCGCGACCGAGCGCGTTGTCGACCGTCGGCCTTCCTCACCCGAAGATCGTCGTCACGATGAGGCCGAGGGCGGCCACGCCCATGACGATCGTGGGTCAGGTGGGCGTATCCTCGCGACTATGAGCGAACGGCCGGCCGCCTCAGAGGACGAAGTACCCATTGTCCCGTCACCCGCCGCGCGCCTGACCGGCCGGGCTCTTGGCATCGACGTTGGCGGCACCGGCATCAAGGCCGCCGTGGTCGATGTCGCCAGCGGCGAGCTCGTGACCGACCAGATCCGCGAGCGGACGCCGCGGCCGGCCACCCCCGAGGCGTTGCTGGCTGTCGTCGTCGATGTCGTGCGCCGGCTCGAGGCGACGGGCATGCTGACGGCTGGCATGCCGGGCGGCGCCGGGTTCCCCTCGGTGATCAGGGAGGGCCGGGCGATGACCGCGACGCAGCTGGATCAGCGGTGGATCGGGGCGCCCGTCCAGCAGATGCTCGAGCAGCGCCTGGGTCGCCCGATGGTCGTACTCAACGACGCCGATGCAGCGGGTGTGGCCGAGATCGCCTACGGGGCCGGCCAGGGGCAGCCCGGCGTCGTCCTGCTGCTGGCCCTCGGGACCGGCATCGGCTCGGCGCTCTTCGTACACGGGCAGCTGGTGCCAAACATGCAGCTGGGGCACGTCGAGTTCCACGGTCGCGACGCGGAGACCCGCCTGTCGGCCGCGGCGCGCACCCGGCGCAAGATCGGCTGGAAGAAGTGGGGCGGCGAGTTCAACGAGCTCCTCGCGCACTACGAGGAGTACCTCTGGCCGGACCTCATCATCCTGGGCGGGGGCATGGCCAAGGAGTTCTCGAAGTACGAGAGGTTCCTCATGACGAAGGCCCCGCTCGTGGCGGCGGCGATGGGCAACACCGCCGGGATCGTCGGCGCCGCGAGAGTTGGCGAGACCGCCGCCCGGGCCTCCGGAGCCACCCACAGCCCGGGATGACCGCGCCGCCGAGCGTAGGGACGCCCGGCGTCGAACGCGAGAGTCAGAGGCGGATGCCGAGGAGTGCGTCGATCGCGGCGAGATCCCCTTCGGCCGGAGCGGGCCCGCGTGCCGCCCGGGCGTCGACAACCGCGAGGGCAGTCGGCGTGTCGAGGTCGTTCACGAGTGCGACGCGCATCCCGTCGAGGATGCTGGGGGTCCCCGTCGAGCGTCCGCGGGCGGCCCAGTCGCTCCAGCCCGCCAGACGCTGCTGCGC
>JADGPB010000472.1 GCA_017882655.1 Propionibacteriales bacterium | reverse complement strand
TACCAGTACGACGGCGGCTTCGCCGAGTACATGGTCGTGCCTCGCCAGGTGCTGGCGGTCGACGGGCTCAACCGGATCCCCGATGGCGTCGGCTTCGACGAGGCATCGGCAGCGGAGCCGTTCGCCTGCGCGATCAACGCGCAGGAGCAGCTCGGCATCGAGGCCGGCGACACCGTCGTGGTCTTCGGTGCAGGGCCGATCGGCTGCATCCACATCCGGATCGCGCGAGGCGTCCACCAGGCGGGGAAGATCATCCTCGTGGACGTCAACGCCGATCGGCTGGCGATGTCCGCAGCCGCGGTCAAGCCGGAGCACGTCATCGACGCGTCCACCACGGACGTCGTCGAGGAGGTCCTCAAGCTCACCGGCGGCCGGGGCGCCGATGTGGTCATCACCGCGACCGCGGCGAACGTCACGCAGGAGCAGGCGATCGCGATGGCCGCGCGCAACGGTCGGATCTCGTTCTTCGGCGGCCTGCCGAAGGCGAACCCGACGATCACGTGCGACTCGAACCTCGTCCACTACCGTCAGCTGCACATCCACGGTGCGAACGGTTCCGCGCCCGAGCACAACAAGCGGGCCCTGGAATACATCGCGTCCGGTCTCGTACCGGTCAAGGACCTGATCACCGTCCACCTGCCCTTGGATCGGGCCCTCGAGGCGTTCGACATCGTCGCCAAGGGCCAGGCCATCAAGGTCACCGTCGAACCCTGAGCACCAAGGAGAACCATGGCAACCCGTGACGTCACCATCGCGTCAGCCGTCGGCCTGCACGCCCGCCCCGCCGCCCTGTTCGTCCAGGCGGTCGAAGCCAGCGGCGTGGCGGTCACCCTCACCAAGGGCGACCGTACGGTCGACGCGGACAGCATCCTCGCCGTCATGACCCTGGGCGCCGGCCACGGCGACACCGTGACGCTGTCCGCCGACGACGAGGGCGTTCTCGACTCGTTGGCGACATTGCTGGCCACCGACCTCGACGCGTCATGATGCCCATCGCGTCGTAGGGCAAGAAGGAGCAGAGGGCCGTTAGGGGAACCACTCCCTTGCGGCCCTTTGCTGCGCCGTCACCAGGTCTCGTCGTCGTGAAGGCCGTCCGTCCAGGCGGCGTGCCGTTCCGCGGACGCCCTGAGGACTGCCTTGGCGTCTGACGGCACCACGGCACCGAAGTTGTTGTAGAGCCGGTCGAAGTGCAGGCCGTCCAGCTGGCCGGCGACCCGGCGCACCACCGCGCCTGACAGCGGCAGCCGGTTCGGGTAGCTGCGCAGGAAGCTCACGGTGCGGCGGTCAGGGTTGGGCGACACCGCGTCGCTGGCCAGGAGCACGCCGGCTCCCGCGTTCCCGCTGCGCCACTCGGCCACCGTCTGCCCGCGGAAGTGTCCACCGACGCGGTGCAGGGTGATGTCAGAGCCCAGCTCGTACGACTCGTCGAAGAACGTCACCCGCTCGGTGTTCCGGCACCACTCCGCGTCGTGGGCGTTGAGGACCACGGGCGCATCCAAGGCTTCGGCCCAGGCCGTCTGGCAGCCGTACATGTGCGGATGGCTCGCCGCGACCGCGCGTACGACTCCGAGGGCGCGGATGTGGTCAACGGCGGCGGTGTCCACATAGCCCAACGGGTCGAAGACCACTACCCCGTCACCGGTGTCGATGACCAGGGTCTGCTGCCCGATCCCGACCTGAGGCTGCGCGGTGATCCCGTACAGCCCTGGTTCCACCTCGAACCACTGTGTCCTTGTCCCCTTGGCTTCGAGCTCGGCGACTGTCGTCCACGCCTGCCCCGATGCGGGAACCCACTGGCGTTCGTCGGAGCAGATGGCGCAGGTCTCAGGCGGGGCCGCGGAATCGGCGGTCTCCACGGCGCATGTTGCGCAGATCCAGATCATTGGCCGACAGTACCCGCGTCCGCGGGAGGTCAGTCGTCGAGCGGTCGGGTCGGATCCGGATCGGCATCGACGACGACCGTGATCGCGTCGACCTCGGCGGGGCTGGGCATCTCGCTTCCCGGGCGGCTCACCGCCGCGGCGCCGAACGCTACGGCTGTACGCAGAGCGGCCTCGGCGTCGAGCCCCGACGCCACAGCGTGCAGGTACCCAGCCAGGAGCGCGTCACCCGCTCCGACCGTCGACAGCGGGTTCTCGACCTGCGCCTCAGCCCGGATCGCCGTGGTTGCATCGACGAGCAGGGCGCCATCGCGGCCGAGGCTGACGAGTACGCATCCGATGCCGGTCGCCACGAGGCCACGCGCCGCATCGATGACGGCGCCGACCGTGGGCAGGTCGTGACCCACCGCCTCGGCGAGCTCCACGCGGTTCGGCTTGATGAGGTCGGGCGTGGCGGAGAGCGCCCGCGACATCGGCTCGCCCGAGGAGTCCACGGCCACCTTCACGCCGCTGGCGTGGCAGCGCCGCACCAGGTCGGCGTAGAAGTCGTCGTCGATACCGGGAGGCAGCGAACCGCAGCACACCACCCAGCCGGCACCGGCGCTCGCGGTCGCAGTTGCTGCCCGCAACGCCGCGACCTCGTCGGCGCTGAAGCAGGGACCCTGCTCGTTGAGCTTGGTCGTGGCCCCGTCGGGCTCGACGATCGCGACGTTGGCCCGGATGGATCCCAGGATCGGGACGGGCACGACGTCGATCTCCTGCGCGCGGAGCAG
>JADGPB010000471.1 GCA_017882655.1 Propionibacteriales bacterium | reverse complement strand
CAGACCACCGAGCGCGCACGTACGTCAGCAGAGCATGTGGCGGCAACCAGCACACCGCCACATGCTCTGCGCGAACGGACTCCGGGGGTCAGTGTTCGACCGCTGGAATGGCGATGGGCGGAACGGTCTCCGGCCGCTCGCCGATTCGTGCGACGTCGAGGGCGATCAGGCCGAGGTTCGCACCGGCAGCTGCTCCGACGATCGTGGTGATGACCGCCATGATCCCGGCTGTTGCGTTGAACCCCAGCAGCGCGCCGACGAGGGCGCCCGTCAGCGCGACCCAGAAGCCGATCCTCGTGGCCCTGGCCGGCCGGTCGCGGTTGACCCAGGCCCAGTAGGTGCCGAGGCCGATCGGCGTGCCGATGGAGAGAACAGCCATGAGTTCGCTGTTGAGGGGCACTGTCGGCAAAGCCACCAGCACGATGATCAGGCCGATGAACCATCCGCCGAGGCCGAGCACCAGCAGGTAGACGGAGCGCAGCATCGCGCTCGCCTTGCGCCCGAAGCCGCCGCGCTTGTGCGCCCGGCGCCACATCAGTAGCAGTGACAGGATCGTGAGGAGTCCGAAGCCCATCATCGCGCCGGCGATGGCTTTGCCGGGTCCGGTCTGTGTGGAGCCGGGCGTGAAGTTAACCGCTTGAGGTTTGTACAGCGAGGCGTCGACCTTGCCTGTGTCGAAGAAGGTGTTAATTAGGTGCGTGCTCGCCTTGGTCTGCTCGGTCCAGATGGAGGTTGTGTGGCCGAGGCCGGCGAGGATGACCTGGTGGCCGTTGGGCAGGTAGGGGAGGAGCTCCTTGGTCGCAACCTCGGGCGGGGTGGCGAAGTCGAGACTGCCGCCGATCAGGAGCGTCTGCACCTTCGATGTCTGGACATGGGTGTACTCGTTGTCGGTCGGGTTGGCCGGCCATGCGTGCAGGAGGCCTCCGCCGCCGAAGAGGAACTCCGTTCCGGGGTTGCCGATAATCGAGCCGCGGTCGGGTTCGCTTGACGAGAAGTAACGCTCGCCAGCTTGGTTGTCAGCCATTGCGACAGCTGCGAGGTCGCCCCAGACAAACGTCGACGGGAAAGTGATCTGGGCGAGGAGCGATTCGAACCAGAGCCCGCTCGAGTCACCGTGGGCGGCCGAGAGCCAGGCGTCCAGGGTCATCGGTCCGGAGAGCGGCGAGGCATTCGCCGTCGTCTCCTGGAGTCCGAAGAAGCTGGCGATCCGTGCGTTGCCCTTCTTGATCGGAAAGAACAACCAGCGGTTCGGCATGTGCGCGACGGTCCGCTTCAGCGACGCGGCGAGATCGCCGGTGCGCTTGTGGCACGTCGCGTCTTGCGCACAGAGGCGGGCGTAGCGGCCGATCTGCTCGTCCGTCGTCTTCGGGTACCAGAGGAAGTTGCCGGGTGGGTTGACGCCGATCATCACCGAACGGTGGATGGCGGTCGGGTAGCGCCAGGAGTAGATCATCGCGGTGCGGGTGCCCGCGCTCTCGCTCAACAGGTCGATCTGGTGGTAGCCGAGGGCTTTCCGTGCCGCCTCGAGGTCGTCGACCCGTTGGGGGAGTGTGTAGCCGGCGAGATCGACGCCGTTTGCCTCGAGCCGCTTCGCGCACGAGCGGAACGCGTTCGAGTAGGCATCGAGGGACTTCTGGCCGAGGAAGTCGGCGGAGTGATTGAGGGCCGACTCGACTTCCGGGCAGTCGAGCCGGACGGAGCCGTCGACGCCGCGGTAGCCGACGAGGACGACGTCGTGGTTGGCGGTGAACCGACTGGCGTCTGCGAACGACATGTTCGTGAGGCCGGGGCCGCCTTGCAGGCGGAAGATCGGGGCGCCCGGGTGTGTCGAATGCGCACGGATCCGGATGACCGGCAGCGCGATCAGCCGCGAGTGCGGGTCGGCGCGGTTCTCGGGCACCACGAGCGTTCCGCAGTCGGCGGCGTAGGCGCCCTTTTCGGTGTTGTAGGTACAGTTCTTGAGCGTCAGCTGGCCTGCATGCGCGCCGGCAGGCACGGAGACGGCCGTAGAACTGCCGGCGAAGTGGAGGTAGCCGAGCCCGAGCGTGAGGACGGCGATCAGAGTCAGGCCGGTGATCCGGCCGCGACTGAAGCGTCTGGTCGAGGGATGCATGGTTCGTTCTTTCCCGTTGGTCGTCATCACTGCTCCTCAGGTTGGTGCAAGTTGCCTGGGGATCAGTGTGGGATCGCCGGCTGTGCCTGTCATCGCCCGCAGGGCGCGTCTGCGCTCCTCCTCAGGGCAGATCTTTGCCGCTCGCGCCTCTGTCGAAGGACAGAGACGCGACTATGCGCCGGGCGTGACCAGCCCGCTCTCGTACGCGAGGACGACGGCCTGAACTCGGTCGCGTAGCCCGAGCTTGGCGAGCAGGCTGGAGACGTGGGTCTTGATCGTGCCCTCGGTGACGAACAGCTCGGCGGCCAGCTCGGCGTTGCTCTTACCGTGCGCCAGCATCCTCAGCACCTCGCGCTCGCGCTGCGTCAAGGCGTCCAGCCGCGCGCCGAGCTCCGGCCTGACCGGCCGGCGTGCGAACTGCTCGACGATGCGCCGCGTGACCGACGGGGCGAGCAGCGCCTCGCCGGCAGTCACGACGTGCACCGCGTGCAGGAGCTCCTCGGGTGGGGCGTTCTTGAGCAAAAAGCCGCTGGCGCCCGACCGCAG
>JADGPB010000470.1 GCA_017882655.1 Propionibacteriales bacterium | reverse complement strand
CGTGCTGCGGTCTACCCAGCCAGAACCACCCGAGCGCGCCCACGATCGGCACCAGGGCAATGAGGTACCACAAGGGTTTGGGAAGCGTACGCACGTCCGATCCAGGCGCACGAAGGATCGCGTAGATCGCGACGATCGACACGATGGCGCTCAGCGCCACGAGGAGAATCCACGGGGTTGGCATTGTTTCCTCACATCCGGGTGAGTGCAGAGTGACACGGACGGCTCCGGCACCTCTTGCACGCTAGAGATCTCTCATCCCCTCACGGTGCATCGTCGCCGCGGTAGCGGCGGGAGGCGCGGATCACCCTCGAGACGATGTCGAGGACATGCGTGAGCTCGTCCAGGCCCACGTCCGCTCCGACGGCGTTCGACCAGGAATGCTGCTCGTCCCGTAGCGACGTCACGACCTCTCGTCCGGCGGCGGTCGGCTCGAGGAGCTTCGCCCGACTGTGTCGCGGATTCGGCACGTACGCCGCCCACCCCTTGGCGACGAGGATGTCCGCGACCCGCTGCACGCTCTGCCGGGCCAGGCCGAGTCCGACCCGGCGGGCGATCTCGGCGACCGGCAGTGGCTCGTCCAGCGTGGCGCCGAGCACCTGCCACCAGGCGGGCGTCAGGCCGTGCGGCGTCGCGATGTCGTGCGCCGCAGCCAGGAACTCGCCGTTGAGCTCGAAAGCGGGCAGGACCAGGGCGGTCAGGGCGTCGCCTTCGGCGGTACGGGTCACTGCCCACCTCCGACGAGGGCGTCGAAGTAGCGACGCTCGCCGGTCGTGTACAGCCCGTACCAGGCCTCGAGCACCGGAGCCGGGAACGCATCGAGGCGCTCGAAGATCGCGCGGGCGAAGTCGATCGGGGCGGTGGCGGGTGCGGTGATGATGGTGTCGCCGGCCACGACCTTGGCTTCTCGGTAGTGCTCGGCCCCGTGGTAGGCAGGAGCCATCGCCAGGTAGTCGGGCGCGTTGCTGGTGTGGGGGCGGTCGTCGAGCAGTCCGGCTCGTGCGAGTCCGAGCGTCGCGCCGCAGATCGCAGCCACCGGCCTTCCGGCTGTGACAAGGTCCGACGCGAGGGCGAGCACCTCGTCATGCCCCTCTGCCCAGGTATCGGCGCCGGGGATGATGAGCATGTCGATGTCATGGGGGTCGATCTCGGCCAGACTTTGCGCCGGTACGACGGTCAGACCCCCCTTCGTCGTCACGGGATCCATGCTCGTCCCAGCGATGACGACGTCGAACCTCGGCTGCGTCCCGTTCGCCATGGCCAGGCCAGGGAGCACGTACCCGAGCTCCCAGTCGGCCAACGTGTCGGTCACGTACACAACGATCTTCTTCATGTGTTCTCCTTGACAGTGTGCTGTCATGCTAGTTGACAGGATGCTGTCATTCAAGGCTTGGACCAGCGCCCGATAGACTCCCCCTCGCTCCGGGGCGGTAGCTCAGCCGGTCAGAGCAAGGGACTCATAATCCCTGGGTCGTGGGTTCGAGCCCCACCCGCCCCACCAGCACGCTCGTGCTCGCTGACTAGGCGTTTCACTCCCCGCCGGGCAACGGGCAAGACGGCGGGCGTCGACCGCCTGACCGGAGACACGTGGTGGGAGCCAAGGGCCCGGCTCGCTAGCCGTCGCCGCCGCCGACTGCGGCCTCCGACGTCAACACGCCTCCGCCGTTGTCCTGGGAGTAATCTGCGACGTTGGCGAAGATGGTGCCCGCGAGCTCCTCCGCCGTGGGGCCAGGTGCAATCGTCGTTGTCTCATCGTCAGGCATGTCTGGAGGATGCGCCGCGATCCCACTCTTGTCAACGCTCCCGAGCGACCCAACTGGACCTCACTTCGAGACCTACGCGACGAAGTGGATCGCCAAGCGACGTACGGTCAAGGGCGAGCCACTGAGGGCGGGCAGCTCCACCCGGTCCCCAGCGTCGGGTCAGGACTCGCTACAGATGCGGCCATGTGCGTGTGCCTGCGCCACAGGGTCCGGCGTGGCGCGGCGGCGCTCAGTCGTCGACGAGCATGCCGGCGGCGTCGAACCGTACGGGCTCGGGCTCGCCCAGCTGCTCGACGCGTCCGGTGGCGAGCAGGTCGGGCAGGAGCGGCTCGGAGGCCCACAGGTGGTCGACGTGCTTGGTGCTCTCGATGCGGGCGATCCGCGCCGTCTCCGGGCGGGTGCCGAAGCAGCAGGCCAGGGCCCAGTACAGCGCCTGGCGGTCGTTGTCGGCAGTGAGAGGGACGCGGGCGCCCTCGGGGTTCTTCGAGGTGATGGCGTTCATGTACGTGCGCGTGACGTCGACCCGGTCGACGAGCCGCCGGGTGACGACGTCGGCGAGGGCGATGCCGGTGGCGTTGCCCTCGCTGTCGTCGGTGAGGTCGCGGAAGACAACTCGCTGGATGCGGGGACGGTCGAGGCTCCGGTCGACGATGCCGAGGAAGTCGCGGTTGAGCACGTTGGGGTCGGCGCCCACGCCGCTCACGTCCTTGCCGATGCGGTCGACGATCAGCACGTCGATGGGCGGCTCGGGCAGCCGGCCGAGGCGCTCGCGGGCGAGCGCCAGGAGCTCCGGCTCACGGTCCGCCAGGCGAGCAGCCGGCACGGCCTCCACGAGCGCGCAGCGCGAGAACGCGTTCTCGACCAGCGCCACGCCGAACGGGATCGGCACCTTCGCCAG
>JADGPB010000058.1 GCA_017882655.1 Propionibacteriales bacterium | reverse complement strand
CCGTCCCCGGTCGGCTGGGAGCTGCAGCGACAGGCATCGCGCTCGATACGTCGCCATCAGGCAATAGCGGGCGACCGGCGGCGAGCGGATGTAGCGGATGTAGCAGAATGGCCGACGGCGCCACGCGCCGGCACGGACCGACTCCTGCGATCCGTGCGCATACGAAAGGAACACCGTGCCCAGCATCACCGTCGTCCGCGCAGAGACCTCCGAGGTGAAGGACCTGCAGGGTACGACGACGGGGCTCGACCTCTTCGGCGACGACCAGTCGGTCGTGGCGATGAAGGTTGCCGGTGAGACCTTCGACCTGGCCCATGAGGTGTCGGACGGTTCGACCGTCGAGGCGGTCCTTGCGACCTCCGACGCGGGGCTGGCGATCCTTCGCCACTCGTCGGCGCACATCGCCGCCCAGGCCGTACAGCTCCTGCACGCGGACGCCAAGCTCGGCATCGGACCGCCGATCACCGACGGCTTCTACTACGACTTCGACATCGAGCAGCCGTTCACCCCCGACGATCTCAAGGCGCTCGAGAAGTCGATGCAGCGGATCGTCAAGGAGCGGCAGCGGTTCGTACGCCGCGCCGTGACCGACGAGCAGGCGCGTGAGGAGTTGGCCGACCAGCCGTACAAGCTCGAGCTCATCGGCATCAAGGGCCACGCGAGCGACGACGACGGCGCGAGCGTCGAAGTGGGCGCGGGCGAGCTGACGATCTACGACAACGTGCGCCGCACCGGCGAGGTCGCGTGGAAGGACCTGTGCCGCGGGCCCCACGTGCCACACACCGGCTACATCAAGGCGTTCTCGCTCACCCGCTCCAGCGCCGCGTACTGGCGTGGCGACCAGAAGAACCAGCAGCTCCAGCGGCTGTACGGGACCGCGTGGGCCAGCCGTGAGGACCTCGAGGCGTACGAGTTCCGGCAGGCCGAGGCCGTACGACGCGACCATCGCCGGCTCGGCATCGAGCTCGACCTGTACAGCTTCCCGGAGGAGCTGGGCGCCGGGCTGCCGGTCTTCCACCCGAAGGGCGGAGTCATCAAGCGCGAGATGGAGGACTACGTCCGCCAGGCGCACATCGACAACGGCTTCCAGTACGTGGGCACCCCGCACATCGCCAAGGAAGAGCTCTTCTTCACCTCGGGCCACCTGCCGTACTACGCCGAGGGCATGTTCCCGCCCATGGACGATGACGGCCAGCTGTACTACCTCAAGGCCATGAACTGCCCGATGCACAACCTGATCTTCCGGTCGCGGGGACGGTCCTACCGCGAGCTTCCCCTGAGGTTCTTCGAGTTCGGCACCGTCTACCGCAACGAGAAGTCCGGCGTGCTGCAGGGCCTGACCCGCGTACGCAGCATCACCCAGGACGACTCCCACTCGTACGTGATGGCCTCTCAGGCAGCCGACGAAGTCCGTCACCTGCTCAACTTCGTGCTCAAGCTGCTCGACGACTTCGGGCTGCACGACTACTACCTGGAGCTGTCCGACAAGGACGAGTCGAAGCCCGACAAGTTCATCGGCAGCGACGAGCAGTGGGAGACCGCGACCGCCGTGCTCGAGCAGGTCGGCAGGGACTCCGGGCTCACGCTCGTCCCCGACCCGGGTGGCGCCGCGTTCTACGGCCCCAAGATCTCGGTGCAGATCCGCGACGCGATCGGCCGTACGTGGCAGATGTCGACGATCCAGTACGACTTCAACCAGCCGGCGCGCTTCGGCCTCAGCTACACCGCGCCGGACGGCAGTCATGCCGAGCCGGTGATGATCCACTCCGCGAAGTTCGGCTCGATCGAGCGGTTCCTCGGCATCCTCGTCGAGCACTACGCGGGGGCATTCCCGGCATGGCTGGCGCCGGTACAGGTGGTCGGAATCCCGATTGCGGGCGACCACGTCCCGTACCTCGAGGACGTGGCGGCGAAGCTGCGCCAGCGCAACATCCGGGTCGAGGTCGACGCCTCCGATGAGCGGATGCAGAAGAAGATCCGCAACGCCCAGACGCAGAAGGTCCCGTACATGCTCATCGCGGGTCACGACGACATCGAGGCCGGAGCGGTGAGCTTCCGTTACCGCGATGGGACGCAGAAGAACGGCGTGCCGGTTGCTGACGCGATCGAAGAGATCGTCGCGGCGGTCCGCGAGCGCCGGTGACCAGCGACGAGACCGGGCTGCCGGGGACACCTGACGGGTTCGAGCGCCTCTGGACGCCGCACCGGATGGTCTACATCGACCAGAACACGGCGGACGGGGACAGGCCGTGCCCGTTCTGCGCCGGCCCGAGCGCCGACGACGAGACGAGCCTGATCGTCCATCGCGGGGCGGAGTGCTTCGTGGTGCTGAACCTGTTCCCGTACAACCCGGGGCACCTGCTCGTCTGTCCGTACCGGCACGTGGCCGACTACACCGACCTGACATCGGAGGAGACGACCGAGCTCGCCGCGCTCACGCAGCGGTCGATGACCGTGCTTCGCGAGGTGAGCGGGCCTGCGGGCTTCAACCTCGGCATGAACCAGGGTTCCGTTGCCGGTGCGGGCATCGCCTCCCACCTCCACCAGCACGTCGTACCGCGCTGGCTGGGGGACGCGAACTTCATGCCGATCGTGGGACGTACGAAGCCGTTGCCGGAGCTGTTGGGCGACACGCGCGCCCGTCTCGCCGCCGTCTGGAACGACTAGCCGTGCTCGACCAGTTCCGCCACATCTGGGCCGCGGTGATGACACCGCCGGCCAAGCTGCTGTGGCGTCTCCACGTGTCGCCGGATGCGGTGACATGGACGGGTACGGCGCTGGTCGTGGCCGCGTCGTTGCTCACGATCCCGCGAGGGTGGTTGTGGCAGGGCGGCCTGCTCGTGCTCGTGCTCGTCCTCTCCGACGGCCTCGACGGCCAGCTGGCCCGGATGTCGGGGCAGTCCACGAAGTACGGCGCGTTCCTCGACTCGTCGCTCGACCGTGTCGCCGACGGTGGGCTGTTCGGCGCGATCATCCTGTACTTCGCAGGCCCGGGGCATTCCCAGATCTGGGCCGGCATCGCCTTGTGGGCGCTGATGGCCGGCCAGGTGACTTCGTACGTCAAGGCGCGGGGCGAGTCGCTGGGGCTCGACGCGAACGGTGGCGTCGCGGCACGCGCCGACCGGATCGTCGTCGCCTTCCTCGGCCTGGTGCTGGCGGGGGTCGGCGTGCCGTACGCGCTGCACGTGGCCGTACTGCTGCTCGCGCTGCTGGGCACCTGGACGGTCGGGCAGCGCATGCTGCGGGCGTGGCGCTCGCGGGAAGCCTCGTGACGACGCCCGAGGTCCGGCCACCTGCGACGCGACGCCAGGTGGTGATGCGGGAGATCCACCGCGCGGGGTGGGCCGTGGGTCCGTACCTGCTGCGTTCCCGACTCGTACGTCAAGGGCTCGGGGCAGCGGCCGCAACGTGGGGGAGTCGTTTCGTCGAGCCGCATCGCGAGCAGTGGCGCGAGAACGTCCGGCTGGCCACGGGTCGTACTCCCACTGACGCGGACATGGACGGCGCGCTCAGGTCATGGATGCGGACGTTCACGGAGTCGTTCGTCATGCCGTCGTGGAGCGCGGAGCGCGTGGTGTCGGCGGTCACGACCGAACCCGACGGCGAGCGACGCCTGCGCGAGGCGATGGCCACGCGCGGGGCTGTCGTGGCGCTGCCCCACCTGGGCTCGTGGGACCACGCCGGGGCCTGGGCCTGTGCGACGGGGATGCCCGTGGCGACGGTCGCCGAGCAGCTCGGCGAGGCGGAGTTCGCGGCGTTCAAGAGGTTTCGGGAGAAGCTCGGGATGCGGATCTACTCCCACCGCGACCCCTCGGTGCTCACCCAGCTGAGTCGGGACATCGCCGACGGGTACGTGGTGTGTCTGGTGGCGGATCGCGTCTTCGATGGCAAGGGGGTCCCCGTGGTGTGGCCCGACGGCGGTTCCGGGCGTCCGGCGCTGGCGCCCGTGGGCCCGGCCCTCCTCGCCCGACGCACCGGCGCACACCTCGTCGGCGCCTCGGCCCGCTACACCGACGCCGGCATCCACCTCGTGTTCTCGGACCCGGTCGCGCACCGCACCGGCGTCGAGGGACTGCGGGCGATGTCCCAGGACCTCGTCACGTTCTTCGCCGCCGAGGTGGCTCTCAACCCGGTCGACTGGCACGTCTTCGTCCCGTTCTTCCCCGATCCTTCGCAGGTGCGCCCATGAGGATCGGGCTGGTCTGCCCGTACGACCTCCGCTCGCACGGGGGAGTGCAGGCGCAGGTGCTCGGTCTGGCGCGCTGGCTGGCCGGTGCGGGCCACGAGACGTACGTACTGGCACCAGGGACGCTGAGCGACGCGCGGCTCGCAGAGGCCGACCTCGACCGGGACCGCCTGACGAGCACCGGCGGATCGGTCGCCGTGCCCTACAACGGGTCGGTCGCGCGGGTCGCCTGCGGGCCGATGTCGTCGCTGCGGGTACGTCGCTGGCTGGCCGAGAGCGACCTCGACCTGCTCCACGTCCACGAACCCATCACGCCGAGCGCCTCCGTGCTGGCCGTCCGAGCTGCCGAGGTGCCGGTCGTCGCGACGTTCCATACCGCGACCCCCGGCTCGCGGAGCATGGCGGCAGCGGGCCGACTCCTGGGTGACACGATCGCGAGGATCGACCAGGGGATCGCCGTCTCGCGGGTCGCTGCGACCGTCGTCGAACGGCACCTCGGGCTGCATCCTCGGGTCATCGGCAACGGGATCAGGATGACCGACTTCACGGCCCCCGTGCCCAATGGCCGTTGGCGTGGAGGCGACCGTCCGCGGGTCACGTTCGTGGGCCGGCTCCGCGAGCCGCGCAAGGGTCTCGGAGTGCTGCTGGCGGCGGTCGATGAGATCGTGCGGCGCCAGCCCGACGTCGAGATCTGCGTCGCCGGAGCCGGTGTGCCGGTACCGATGGGACCGAACGTCCGGTACGTGGGGGAGATGACCAACGAGCAACGGAACCAGCTGCTGGCCATGTCCGACGTGTTCGTCGCCCCCCACACAGGCCGGGAGAGCTTCGGCATCGTGCTCCTCGAGGCATTGGCCTCGGGCGCTGCGGTCGTCGCCTCGGACCTGCCGGCGTTCGTCGAGCTGCTCAGAGACGAGGACGGTCCGCTCGGCCGGATCGTCGAGGCCGGCGCCGCGGAGCCTCTGGCGCAGGCCGTGATCCGGGCCCTTGCCGAGCCCGTACCCGTGGCCCGGGGGAGGGCGCTGGCCGCCGAGTACGACTGGGAGAGGATCGGTCCGTCGGTTCTCGAGACGTACGCGGATGCGCTGACCCTCCGCGCGGCAGGTCGCAGGACCGGGTAGGGGCGCCAGTACGCTGGCCGCGTGCCAGGGACCGCGTACGACACCGACCGGGTGTTGACGCTGCCCAACGTGCTGACTCTCATCCGCCTGCTGGGTGTGCCGCTGTTCCTCTGGCTGATCCTGGGTCCGCATGCCGACGGGTGGGCCGTGGTCGTGCTGGCCATCGGCGGAATCACTGACTTTCTCGACGGGTACCTCGCGCGGAGTCGCCACGAGATCTCCCGCATCGGGCAGATGCTCGACCCCGTCGCAGACCGCACCTACATCGCCGCGACGCTGCTCGGACTGGCGCTGCGGGGGATCGTGCCCTGGTGGCTGGTGGGCATCCTCGTCGCGCGGGACGTGTGCATGGCACTCCTGATCCCGGTCCTGAAGACCCGCGGCTACACCAGCCTGCCGGTGCACTTCCTGGGCAAGGTGGCGACCTTCTTCCTCCTGTACTCGTTCCCGGGTGTTCTGCTCGGCGACGGCGTCTGGCCCGGTGCCATGGTCTGCCGGGTCGTCGGCTGGGCATTCGTCTTCTGGGGCACCGCGCTGTACTGGTGGGCGGGCTTTCTGTACGTGCGCCAGACGATCGCGTTGGTCCGTGGATCGAGACAGATCCCATGAAGCGGCGCGCAGTCAGGGGGGAGAGCGATCGCCCCGTGGCGTGGAGCATGGACCTCCTGCGCCAGATCCGCGAGTCGGCGGTCGATCCCGACTACGCGGCAGTCGGCAAGGGAAGGCACGCGAGCGCCGGCCGCTGGCGACTGCCGCTTGTCGCGGTGGGCCTGATCCTTGGGATGGTCGTCGCCATGCAGGGCTGGTACACCTACAAGGCATCCCCGGACGCCGCGTCCGAGCACGACCAGCTCGTGAGCCGGATCCGGGCGGCGGACAGGTCCAACGACGACCTCCGCGCCCAGCAGGTGGCGCTCGAGGAGGAGATCTCCGCTCTCCAGAAGCGGCAGGCGGACACCTCGACGCAGGCCCAGCTCGACGCCCAGGGAGGCGTGTCCGGCGGGGTCGCGGTGACCGGCCCCGGCATGGTGGTGGTCGTTGACGACGCCGAGGGTACGAATGCGGCGCGAGTCACCGACGAGGATCTCCGCCAGCTGGTCAACGGTGCGTGGCAGGCGGGCGCCGAGGCGATCACGATCAACGGGCATCGTGTGACCGCGCGTACCGCCATCCGCAGCGCGGGATCTGCCATCACGGTCGACTACCGCTCGCTGCTCCGCCCGTACCGCATCGAGGCGATCGGCGATCCGAGGACGCTGCCCGCCCGCTTCGCGAACACCCCCGGCGGAGCCTGGTGGGCCGACGCGAAGAACAACTACGGTCTGTCCTACGACGTGACGACGTCCTCGTCGCTCACGCTCCCGGCCGACCCCGGTCTCACTGTCACCACGGCCCGGAAGTCCTGAGGAGGACGGACATGTTCGCGATCCTTGCGCTGCTCATCGGCATCGGACTCGGCATCTGGCTCGAGCCGTCGTTGCCGAGCGGGCTGGCCTCGTACCTGCCGATCATGATCGTTGCCGCCCTGGACGCGTTGTTCGGCGCGTTGAGGGCGTGGTTCGACGGGACCTTCTCGGACCGGGTGTTCGCGATCTCGTTCTTCTCGAACGTCTTCATCGCGGCGCTGATCGTGTTCATCGGAGACCAGATCGGCGTGGGCAGCCAGTTGTCGACCGCGGTCGTCGTCGTGCTCGGGATCCGCATCTTCACCAACGCGGCGGCCATCCGGAGGGCGATCTTCCATGCCTGACGAGACAGACGCCGGAGCACGCCACGCGGCCGACAGCGGGGACGCCCCTCAGGCACCGCCGGCGGGTCGCTCCCTGAGGGATCTGGGGAAGGCGCTGATAAGGCCATCGGCCAGCCATATCCTGCTGGCCGCGGTGCTGCTCGTCTTCGGCATCGGTGTCGGGACCCAGATCACGACCAAGACCGCCGACGACCCGTACGCGACCGCGCGGCGCGCCGACCTCATCCAGCTGCTGGACACTGCGAACTCAGAGACCAGCCGGCTGGAGAACGAGATCGTGCAGCTGAAGACCACGAGGGACAAGCTCCAGTCCGGGGTCGACAGCGCCAAGGTCGCTCAGCAAGAGGCGCAGAACCGCCTGGACAACCTGGCGATCCTCAACGGCACGGTGGGTGCGACGGGCCCCGGCGTACGAGTCGTCATCTACGACCCCAACCAAAAGGTCACCGCGTCGACGTTGCTGGACGCGATCGAGGAGTTCCGGGACGCCGGCGCCGAGGTGATCGAGATCAACGACTCGATCCGCGTGGTCGCATCCACCTGGTTCGGCAGCTCCGGGGGCTCCCTGGTGGCCGACAACGTCGCGATCTCTGTGCCCATCGTCATCGACGTCATAGGCGACGGACACGCGCTGGAGGAGGCGGCTCGGTTCCGTGGCGGCCTCGTCAGCCAGGTGCAGCAGCTGGGCGGCACCGTGTCGGTCACGCAGCAGACGAACGTGACGATCACGGCCGTACGGCCGCTGCCGCAGAACCAGTACGCGCGCCCGGCGTGACCCGGCCCGTGTGGATGCGCGAGAATGCCAGCGGTAGAACGAGCCAAGAGAGGCGACAATGACTTTTCCTGAGGACCTGAAGTACAGCACCGAGCACGAATGGGTGCGGGAGGGCAACGCCGCGACCGTACGGGTCGGCATCACCGACTACGCCGCGGAGGCCCTCGGCGACATCGTGTACGTGTCGTTGCCCACGGTGGGCCAGGACGTGGCGGCCGGTGACGCGTGTGGGGAGCTCGAGTCGACGAAGTCGGTCTCCGAGGTCTTCAGCCCCGTGGACGGAGTCGTCAGCGCGGTGAACGACCACCTCACCGACACGCCCGAGACGGTGAACTCCGATCCGTACGGCGCGGGCTGGCTGTTCGAGATCGAGCTCTCAGAGGATGCCGATCTCGACGACCTCCTGGACTCCGACGCGTACGCCGAGCACGTCGGCGCCTGACCGTCCCAGCGGCGCTGCGACACGCACCCTCCCTGAGCACGGGATCGGGAGAGTCTCCTAGGCTAGGCTGGGAATCTGAAACTGCGAGGAGTCCCGATGACGTGCCCCAAGTGCGGCAGCACCGTTGCACCTAACAGCAACTTCTGCCCGCACTGCGGAGAGCGGCTGCGCGAGCACACCGGCGACACCACCGGCCTCATGAAGATGCCGGCGGCGGAGATGCTCGAGGACCTGAGCGAGGAACAGGTACGAGCGATCGAGGCGCTGCCACAGGGTTCTGCCCTGCTGATCGCCGTCCGAGGACAGGACCGGGGCGCGCGCTACCTGCTCGACTCGGACACCGTCGTCGCGGGTCGTTCCCCGGATTCCGACATCTTCCTCGACGACATCACGGTCTCCAGGCATCACTGCGCCTTCCAGCGCGGCGAGGGTCAGCTGACGGTCACCGACCAGGGCAGCCTCAACGGCACGTACGTGAACCGCACGCTCACGGACGGACCCGTCGTGCTTCGTGCCGGCGACGAGGTGCAGATCGGCAAGTTCCGGCTCGTCTTCTACCCGAGTCCGCATGGGTTGGGGTGATGGCGTCCCCGCTGCAGAGCATCGGCCAGGTCCTGAAGGCGCTCCAGGAGGACTTCCCGGACATCTCGATCTCGAAGATCCGGTTCCTGGAGGCTGAGGGCCTCATCTCTCCCGAGCGGGCACCGTCGGGATACCGCCGGTACTCGCGGGGGGACATCGAACGCCTGGCGTACGTCCTACGCGCCCAGAAGAACCACTACCTCCCGCTCAAGGTCATCCGAGAGCACCTCGCCCTCATCGACCAGGGTGCGGAGCCGCCGTCGATGGAGCCTCCCAGCCCGCAGCCATTGGCGGTGACGGAAGTTCCCCACCCGAGCGAGGTGGACGGCGCTGCGGCGCGCCGGGCGATCCGCCTCTCCCGGCGGGAGTTGCTCGACGTCTCCGGTCTGCCGGAAGCCACGCTCGTGGAGCTGGAACGCCAGCTCGTCATCCGGCCCCGGCGCGGAACGGCCTTCTACGGCCGAGAGGCGCTGACGATCGCGGTCGTGGCCCGGAAGCTCACGTCGTACGGCATCGACGCCCGGCACCTTCGGGCGATCAAGATGGCGGCGGAACGGGAGGTCGGGCTGGTCGAGCAGGCGGTCGCGGCGTCGTCCAGCCGTCGGCAGCCGGTGAGTCGCGAACGCACCAGCGAGGTGATGCAGCTCGTCATGCACGCCCATGCCGCGCTGATGCAGTCCGTGCTCGACAGATGAGCAGAGCCTTGCTGCCGATGCGCGACTAGGCTGAGTGATATGCGAGAGGTAGTCGTGCACGGCGTTCGGATCGATATGCCTGCCGGGGTGCCGATGCTGCTGCTGCGGGAGGTCGAGGGGACCCGCGGCCTGCCCA
>JADGPB010000469.1 GCA_017882655.1 Propionibacteriales bacterium | reverse complement strand
GGGGCCCGCGGACGCATCAGCGTCGCGGGGACGGCTGTCAGCTCGTTGCGCACTGCGGCGTACGACGTCGCGGTGATCAGCACGGCCGCGACCACGACTGTCAGCACGAGCAAGGGCCACTGGGGGGTCTCGCTCATCGGGGGCAGCTCGTACATCATCGCCCACGAGTCGAAGATGATCCGCGGGAACACCTTGATGCCGACCGCGACGCCGACGACCCCGCCGAGGACGCTGGCCAGTGCGGCGTAACTGACGTACTTGAACGCGATCGCGGGGCTGGAGTACCCCAGCGCCTTGTAGGTGCCGATGGACGTGCGCTGTTCGTCCACCATGCGCGTCATCGTGGTCAGGCACACCAGCGCCGCCACGGCGAAGAAGAACACCGGGAACAGAGCGGCGATGGCGTCCATGCGGTCGGCGGTCGACGCGTAGTCGGCGTAGCTGTAGACCTTCGTCCGGTCGAGGACGTACCAGCTCGGCTCTGCCAGGCCCGCGATGTCGTCCTCGGACCGGATGATCTTCTCCTGGGCGGCCCGCAGTTCCTTGGCCCCCCCGGCCTTCTTGGTCTCGAAGGTCGCCGCGGACGCCTAGTACTGAGCCTGCCCGTCCGCAAGCGCCTGCTCCGCAGCCGCGAACTTGGGGGGCGCCGTCGCGGCCAACTCGTTCCGGGCGGCGCGCGTCTGGTTGAGCTGGGTGCGTGCCGCGCTGAGCTGGGACGCCGCCCGTTGCAGCTGGGACTGCGCCGTCGCCAACGGGGTCTTGATCGCTGAGTCCGCCGAGCCGGCCGCGGCCATGGCTTGGTTGGTGAGATCCAGCAGTCTCGTCTCGGTGTCCAGCTGCTGCTGGAGCTGGGCCCGCTGCTCGTCGGTCAGGGTGGGGTCGTCCAGCTGCTGCTGGAGGGAGTCGATCTGCTTCGACGTGGCGTCCCGCACCTGGGTCATCTGGGCGATCGCCGAGTCCAGCTGTCCGCTGACGGTCGCGAGCTGGGACGCCGCGCTGTCGTACGCCGACTTCGCCTGCGCGTACTGCGACTCACCCTGGGAGACCGCGGTCGAAAGCTGCGCGATCGCCGTGTCATAGCCGGCGATCGCCTGCGCGTAGTTCTGCTTCTGGGAGTCGAGGGTTGCGCGCCCGGCGGCCAGCTTGTTGCTCGCGTCCGACAGCTGCGCTTGGCCGTCGGCGATCTGCTTGTTGTAGTCCGCCTCACTGGTGGCGAGCTCCGCCTTGCCCTGGTCGAGTCTCGCGGTGGCGTCCGCCTTGATGGACGCCAGCCGCAGCGAGGCGCGCTCAGTGCCCAGGTTCTCGAGGCGGCTGACCACACTCTCAACTAGATCGGAGTATTCGGTGGAGTAGGAGTTGAGCGCGCGGGCCCCGGCCACGGAGACGAGCGCCTCGGTGTAGACCGGATAGAGGAACTCGCGCTCGCCCACCATCATGAAGAGGTTGACGCGTCCGGAGCCGATGTCGGACGGCTCCCGCTGGAAGGTCAGGTAGTACGGCGAAACGACCGTCCCGACGATCGTGTACCGCGACGTGGCAAGGGTCTTCGACAGGTCCTCGGCCTTCCCGGACGACACCGCCATCGTGTCGCCGATGCCGAGCCCGAACGAGATGTTGCGGTTCGCCTCGATGACGCACTCCCCCGCGTTCGCGGGCATCCGGCCCGAGACCAGCTTGGGCATGTCGAGGTACTGCCCGTCCGTGGACGCCGCCTCCGGCAGCGAGTGCACGCGGAAGACGTACTCCGTGGAGTTCACGGTCGTGGTGACGTCGACGAAATAGCCCGGCTGCACTGATTCGACCCCGGCGACGGACCGGATCGCGGCGATGTCGTCCGGCACCAGGCCGAGGGTCGACAGCACCCGGATATCCATCATCCGGTACTGGTCGTAGTACTGGTCAGCCGTGTACTTCATGTCCGGGGCCGTGCCCTTGATCCCCGAGAAGAGCGCAGCGCCGATCGCCACGATGGCGAAGATGGACAGGAACCGGGCAGGGCTCCTTCGGATCTCTCTCAGAGAGTCCCTGAGCAGTGCGCGGCGGAGCATGTCACCACTCCAGGTCGTCGATGTCGACCGATGCGTCGTTGTCGACGATCTCCTCGATCAGGCCGCTCTTGAGCTTGATGACCTTGTCGCCCATGGGCATCAGCGCGAGGTTGTGGGTGATGACGACGACCGTGATGCCTCGGGCCCGGCAGGTCTCCTGCAGGAGCTTGAGGATGGAGCGTCCGGTGTTGTAGTCGAGGGCGCCGGTGGGCTCGTCGCAGAGGAGCAGCTTGGGGTTCTTGGCCAGTGCCCTCGCGATCGCCACCCGCTGCTGCTCGCCGCCCGATAGCTGGGACGGGAAGTTCGCCACGCGGTCGGCCAGCCCGACGCTGACCATGACCTCGTCGATCGGCAAGGGATCGCGGCCGACCTGGGACGCAAGCTCGACGTTCTCACGGGCCGTCAGGTTCGGGATCAGGTTGTAGAACTGGAAGACAAAACCGACGTCGTAGCGCCGATAGTCGACCATCTGTCGCTTGCTGTACGAGCTCAGTTCTGATCCGTCGAGGTGGATCGTCCCGGACGAGGCGGCGTCCATCCCGCCGAGAATGTTGAGCAGCGTGCTCTTCCCCGCGCCGGAGGCGCCCGCGATGATCACGAACTGGCCCTTGTCGATCCCGAA
>JADGPB010000057.1 GCA_017882655.1 Propionibacteriales bacterium | reverse complement strand
CTGCTCGCCAACGACACCGCGGGTGATCCCGGCGTTCCATTGGTCGGGGCGAGCGTCGAGCTCAAGGATCCCGCCGACAACGCGTGGAAGTCGTCCGTCACCCTCCCCGGCATCGGCACGTACACGGTCCTGCCCGCCGGCTCGGTGAGCTTCGCCCCCGCGCAGGGCTACACCGGCACGACAGCCGCCCTGGTCTACCGCGTCGCCGATACGAACGGCACGATCGCCGCCTCCACGGTCCAGGTCACGGTCGGGAACCCGACTCCCCCGGTCGCCATCTCCGATCCCGCGACGACGCTGCAAGGCACGCCCGTGGTGATCAGCACGCTCGGCAACGACACCAGCGATCCTGCGGCACCGCTCAACCCCGCGTCTGTGAGGCTGCTCGACCCGGTCGGCAGCACGTACAAGTCAAGCGTCACCATCGCCGGTCAGGGCACCTACGTGGTCGACCCCACGACTGGTGACGTGACGTTCACGCCCGTCAAGGCCTTCCACGGAACCGCCACCCAGGTCACGTACCGCGTGGCCGATGAGGCGGGACAGGTCGCCACGGCCGCGATCGAGGTCGTGGTCAGCGCCGTGACACCGACGGCGACGTCCGACAGCGCGACCACTCCGTACGCGCATGCGGTCATCGTGCCGCTGGTCTCCGACGACTCCGCCGGTGATCCGAGCATCCCGCTCGTACCGTCAACGCTGACGCTCTGGGATCCCTCCACCAGCACCTGGAAGACGGCTGTGACCGTGGCCGGTGTGGGCACGTACACCGCGAACCCGGACGGAACCGTCGGGTTCGTGCCGGCGACCGGCTACCGCGGCACGACGGCGCCGCTCCCCTACCGTGTGGCCGACACCAACGCGACGTACGCGCAGGCGGACGTCACCATCACGGTCCAGACACCGCCTTCCGCCACCCCCGACACCGCGACGACGTTGCAGGGACAGCCGATCAGCGTGTCCCCGCTCAGCAACGACACTCCCGGCGGCACGTCGGCCCTGGTTCCAGGCTCCCTGCTGCTGCGCGATCCGAGCGACTCCACGTACAAGTCGACGGTGACGATCGCCGGCGAGGGCACGTACACGGTGAATCCTGCGACGCACCAGGTGGACTTCGTCCCGCTGCTCACGTTCTCCGGGACGGCAGCCGCCGTCCACTACCAGGTCACCGACTCGGACGGCAACGTCGCGACGTCCACGATCACGATCACCGTGACACCGGTGATTCCCGTTGCTCTCCCCGACAACGCGTCGACGCCGTACGCGCATGCTGTGACCATCCCGCCGCTGGCCAACGACCATGCGGGTGACCCCGTGGTGCCGCTCCTTCCGGCATCGGTGCAGCTGCGGGACCCGGTCACGGGAGTCTGGGGCACCAGCGTCACCGTGGCGAACGTCGGGACGTACGACGTCGCGAGCGGCTCCGTCACCTTCACGCCGGCCCCAACCTTCAGCGGGAGCGCCGCGGCACTGACCTACCGCGTCGCCGACAGCAACGGCACGACCACCACCTCGACGATCTCGGTCGTCGTCGGCGCCCCTCCGGTCGCTGCCCCGGACGCGGCGACCACGTTGCAGAACCAGCCCGTCACCCTCCACACGCTGGCCAACGACCAGCCCGGCACCGCAGCGACCCTCGTCCCTGCCTCGGTCCACCTCGTGGACCCGATCTCGGGAACCTCCCGCCCCGTCGTCGTGGTGCCGAACCAGGGAACGTACGCCGTCGACTCGGCTGACGGAACGATCACCTTCACACCGGTGCCGTGGTTCAGCGGCGCTGCGGCGCCCATCACCTACCACGTGGCCGACAGCGACGGGAACCTCGCCTGGTCGTGGGTGTCGGTCCACGTGACGGCGGTCTTCCCCAACATCGTCGCGGACTCGGCCTCGGTCCCGTTCCAGACGATCGCCATGATCCCGGTGCTCGCCAACGACAGCCCGGGAGATGCGAGCGCACCGTTGGATCCCCTGTCTGTGGTGCTGGAGGATCCCACCGACGGTTCGTGGCAGACGACCGTGACCGTTCTCGCCCAGGGCACGTTCGCTGTCCAGCCCGACGGCCAGGTCCTGTTCACCCCTGTGCCGGCACGCCAGGGAACGGTCGACCCGGTCCTGTACCGCGTGACTGACGCCAACGGCACCCAACGCACCGCGGCGATCAACGTCGTCATCGGGAACGCCCCGGTTGCCGCAGCGGACACGGCGACGACCCTCCAGGGCAAGCCGGTCACCCTGCCGCTGCTGGGGAACGATCACCCCGGTACGGGCGGCACGCTGAGGCCGGAGACCACCCAGCTGCTGGACCCCGCCGACGGCACGTACAAGGCGAGCGTCACCATCGTGGACGAGGGCACGTGGTCCATCGATCCGGCCACGGGTGCGGCGACCTTCGCGCCGCTGCCGTCGTACGTCGGTCACTCGTCGCCGGTCTCCTACGAGGTCACCGACAGCTTCGGCAACACAGCCACCTCGACGGCGAGGGTCATCGTCGCCGAGGTCGTACCCTCCGCGTCCGGAGACACGGCGACCACGCCGTTCCGTACGCCCGTCACTGTCGCGGTGATCGCCAACGACAGCGCCGGCCGAGCGGACACACCCCTCGACGCATCGACGGTCCAGCTCCAGGATCCCGCGACGGGCACGTGGGGAAGCACCGTCACGAGCGCTGCCGTGGGTACCTGGACGGTGAAGGCGGACGGTTCCGTGACGTTCGCACCGACCACCACCTACGTGGGGGTCACGGCTCCGGTGAGCTACCAGGTCGCTGACACCAACAGCACGTACGCGCAGGCCACGCTCGTCGTGACGGTCGATGCGCCGTACGGTGCGAAGGCCGGCGCCGACAGCGCTATCGGTTCAGGCACCGTTCCAGTGACCGTGCACCCGCTCGCCAACGACACGCCGAGCCATGGCGCCACGTGGGTCGTGGGCAGTGTGTGCCTGGTTCCCGACTCGGCCCAGACGATCGCCGGGGCTCCGCTGACGAGCTGCCCCAAGACGGCAGTGGTAGCCGGAGTGGGCACCTGGATCGTCAACGCTGACGGCACGATGACGTTCACCGCGGTGGCAGGCTTCACCGGGACGGCGACGATCGGCTACCTCGTGAAGGACACGAACGGAGTGGAGGTCGCCAACACCGTGGAGATCACGGTCACGAGGCTTCCGAGCACGGGCGGACCCACCCTGCTGGTCGGTGGGTTCGGCGTCCTCCTGCTGCTCACGGGCGGTGTCGTCCTGCACATGGGCCGCCGGCGCCGCGACGACCAGGCATAGCGGCGTTAGGAGCTGGTGCCGCGACCTCAGCGGTCGCGGGTCGGTACCGACCGCGCACTAGTGGCGACGGGCCACTAGCGTGCGGGGCGTGCTCACTCACGTGGTCTGGGACTGGAACGGGACCCTCTTCGACGACCTGCACTGCTGCGTCGCCGTGGCGAACCAGCTCCTCGAGGAGTTCGGGCTTCCGGGTCTGAAGGGTGTCGCCGACTACCACGCGAAGTTCCGGTTCCCGATCATCGAGTACTACGCGGACCTCGGCTTCGACACGTCCCCCGACGGGAACTTCGAAGCCGCCGCCCTGCGCTACATGGCGCTGTACGGAGAGGCATCCACGGGGTGTCGACTGCACCAGGGAGCCGAGGATGCCCTCGGTGCGGTGCGCGCAGCAGGCGTACGACAGGTGCTGATCTCGGCCTCGCAGCAGGACAACCTGCGCGTACAGGTCACTCCCTTCGGGCTGGAGCCTCTGCTCGACGGCATCCATGGGATCGACGACATCTACGCGGCGTCCAAAGAGAGCATCGCGCGCCGATGGCTGCACGACGAAGGGCTCGAGGGCGCCACCGTCCTGTTCGTCGGTGACTCCGAGCACGACTTCGAGATCGCTGAGGCGGTGGGCGCCCACTGCGTCCTGTTCAGCGGCGGTCACCATGCACGAGCCCACCTCTCCTCCCTCGGCGCGCCCGTGATCGATGACCTCCGCGACGTGTCTCACCTCGTAGCGCGGCTCTGACCTGCCCTCAGCCGTGCGGGGCGATCTCGCAGGTGTCGGAGAACCCGGCGGGTGCGACGCCCAACCCTCTGATCAGGCGCGCCCACGCGTTCACCTGGGCGCTCGTCGTGGCCAGGACGACGACCTCGCGCGGCGTGAAGACGGCGTTGACCTCCGCGAGTACCTCGTCGGGCAGCGTTGGCGTCGCCGAGAGGACCGCCGCGTAGCGCGCGGCCAGTCGCTCCAGGTCGGTGATCGACTCGGGCCAGTTCGGCTCCTGTCCCCCGGCGAGACGCGCCACCGCACGTACCTCCTCGTCCGTGAGCTGGTTGCGCTCGCGGCCCATGCCGTTGAGGTCGATGCAGAACGGGCACCCGACTGCGAACGACGCGACGAGCCGTACGACCTGGAGCAGCCGGTGAGAGAGCCGCCCGTCGTGATGGGCGACGAGGGACTCCATGAGGCCGAACCCGAGTGCGGCTTTCGGGTACCAGGCGAGAAGCCGGGCGGGCTCGAGCCGCTTCCCGACCGTCCGTTCCGCGATCGCCACCCCGAGGCGTAGCAAGGGACTCGGACGACGGGGCGCGGGAATCGCAGCCATGGGCTTCTCCGGTCTAGTGAGGGTTGCGGCCCAACAGGTCCTCGATCACGCCGAGGCGTTCAGCGATCTGGGCCTCGTTCCCGTGGTCGGTGGGCCGGTAGTAGTGCACATCGGTCAGCTCGTCGGGCAGGTACTGCTGCGCAGCGACGCCGTGCGGCGCGTCGTGCGCGTAGACGTACGACGTGCCGTGCCCCAGCTTCGCCGCCCCGGGATAGTGGGCATCGCGCAGGTGGGGCGGCACGAGTCCGATCCGGCCGGCGCGGAGGTCCGCGAGCGCGCCGTCGATGGCCACGACCACGGCGTTGGACTTCGGCGCCGTGGCGGCGGCGATCGTGGCGTGCGCCAGGTTGATCCGGGCCTCGGGCATGCCGATGAGCTGGACGGCCTGCGCCGCGGCGACACAGGTCTGCAGCACCGACGGGGCGGCCATGCCGATGTCCTCGCTCGCCAGCACGATGAGACGCCGCGCGATGAAGCGGGCATCCTCGCCGGCCTCGATCATGCGCGCGAGGTAGTGGAGGGCCGCCTGGACGTCGGAGCCACGCACGCTCTTGATGAACGCGCTGATCACGTCGTAGTGCTGGTCGCCGTCGGCGTCGTAGCGCACCGTGGCCCGGTCGACGGCCTTGTCGACCTCGGCGATCGTGATCTCCGTGCGCTCGACCGCCGATGCCCCTGCTGCCGCCTCCTCGAGGTAGGTGAGGACACGCCGCGCGTCGCCTCCCGCAAGGCGCAGGACCTGAGCGCGAGCCTCGTCGACGATCGTGTACGTGCCGTCCTCCGGCGTGCGCAGACCTCGCTCGTCAGTGAGGGCGCGATCGATGAGGGTCGACAGGTCGTCCGGGGTGAGAGATTCGAGGGTGAGGAGCAGGGAGCGAGAGAGCAACGGAGCGATCACCGAGAAGCTCGGGTTCTCCGTCGTCGCCGCGATGAGCGTGATGAGACGGTTCTCGACGGCGGGCAGCAGCACGTCCTGCTGCGCCTTGTTGAACCGGTGGACCTCGTCGACGAACAGCACCGTTGACCGGCCGCGAGCGAGCTCCCTCTTGGCGACCTCGAGCTCCGTCCGTACATCCTTGACCCCCGCCGTCACCGCGCTCAGCTCGACGAAGCGGGACCCGCTGGTTCTCGACACGACCGAGGCGATCGTGGTCTTGCCCACGCCCGGCGGACCCCAGAGGAACACCGACATCGGCTGCCCCGAGGCGAGGCGTCGCAGCGGGGAGCCGGCTCCGAGCAGATGCTGCTGCCCGACGATCTCCTCAAGGGTCGTTGGCCGCAGTCGTACGGCCAGCGGCGAGCTCGCGTGGGCGCTTCCCAGCGACCCGCCATGCCCGGTCACGGGCGCCGCGGTGAACTCCCCGAAAAGGTCCTCGGTCACACGCCTGAGCATAGGGCGAGGTACCGTGGCCGCACCGGCCCGCGATCCCCTCTGTGAGAACAACTTGTTTATCCTTCAACGACGTGCTGATCTTGCCTCGTGACTGATCTCCGACGCCTGCTCCTTGTCCACGCTCATCCCGACGACGAGTCGAGCTCAACGGGCGCCACGATCGCCCGGTACTGCGCCGAGGGCGCACAGGTCACGCTCGTCACCTGCACCCTGGGCGAAGAGGGCGACATCGTCACCGAGGACCTCAACCACCTCGTGCCCGGCGAGCACCTGGGACAGCACCGCCTCGAGGAGCTGCACGCGGCCGCGACGGCGCTCGGCCTGACCGACTACGTGCGTCTGGGCGGCGACGGCCGCTACCACGACTCGGGCATGGCCCACGCCGAGGACGGCACGGCCACCGCGCGGGACGAGACGACCGACACCGCGTTCTGGAACGCCGACCTGCTCGAGGCCGCGCTGTCGCTGGTCACCATCCTGCGTGACCGACGGCCTCAGGTCGTGATCTCGTACGACACGTTCGGCATGTACGGGCATCCCGATCACGTCATGGCCCACCGCGTGATGACGTACGCGTGCGTGCTGAGCGGGGTCCACGGCTTCCGGCCTGAGCTCGGCAAACCCTGGTGCGTGTCACGCACGTTCTGGGTGACGAACGGCTCGGAGGACATGCGGACCATGCTCGATGCCGCGAAGGCGAACGGCATCGAGAGCTTGTGGGGAGGCGATGTCGACGTGGACGGTCCGCTGCCGCCCATGATCACGCTGAGCGAGGATGTCGACGTACGGGTCCCGCTCGGGCCGTACAGGGCGAGCAAGGTGGCCGCGCTGACGGCTCACCGCTCCCAGGTCAACATGGAGGACCCGTTCTGGATGCTCATGACCCACATCGAGACCCTCGGTGAGTCCTTCCGTCTGGCGACCGGAACCCCGATGCCGCACGGCACCGCGACGGACCTGTTCGAAGGGCTCGAGCTGGTCACCTGACCTCGGTGATCTCCCCACCTGACCAGTCAGGGTGACATCAGGGTTGTATCGATAGGTCTTTCGATATATCGTTATCTCCAGTGAAGGTGCACGGCGCACCTACGAACCGATCCAACTGGAGGACTTACATGCATTACGCACACCATCATCGAGAGTGCGGACCCGCCGAGCGCGGGCGCCGCGACGAGAACCGCTCCGACTTCGCTGGAGGCTTCGGCCCCCGCGGAAGGTTCGGAGCCGGCGGTCCCATGGGACCTGGGGGCCCGATGGGTCCCGGAGGCCCGTTCGGTCCTGGAGGTCCTTTCGGACCCGGTGGCCCGATGGGCTTGCATGGCCCGTTCGGCCCGAGGGGCCACTTCGGGCGGGGTCGCGCCCGGCGCGGCGACGTCCGTACCGCCATCCTGCAGCTCCTCAACGAGGAGCCGCGCAACGGCTACCAGATCATCTCTGAGCTCGCAGAGCGCAGCGGTGGAGCCTGGCGGCCGAGCCCGGGGGCGGTCTACCCCGCCCTCAACCAGCTCGAGGACGAGGGTCTCATCGAGACCTTCGACAACGAGGGCTCCCGGGCCTTCCGTCTCACGTCCACGGGCCGAGAGGCCCCCGAGGTCCACGCGGACACCGCGAAGATCTGGGACGACTGGAATGACGAGGGCTCCGAGAGGGTCGACGCGCGCATCATCTGGCGCACGATCGGCGAGATGAGCATGGCCCTCAAGGCCGTGGTCATGTCCGGCGACGCCACCCTCGTCACCAAGGCTGAGGCCATCCTGGCCGAGACCAAGCGCAGCCTGTACGGGCTGCTCGCGAGCGCGCCTGACGAGGAGAACACGACCGCCGAGTAACGACGGCCAACGCCCAACGGGCAGGTACCCATTCCGGTACCTGCCCGTTGCTGCGTCATCAGGCATTGCAATGACGTCATCCTGGTGTCATGATGACGTCATGCAGCTCAACTCATACCTGTCGGCCGTGGCGTACGACCTCGACCGCGCCACGCAGCTCGCCGACGACGCCACGCGAGACGTGGCCCGTCGCCTGGTCACCGTGCTCGAGCCGGGACTTCGCATGGCCATGGTCCAGCTCCTCAGCGACGCCGCTGCTCAGCTCACATCAGAGCTCTCGGGCACCGTGGTCACCATCCGCATGGACGGCCGTGAACCCGTCTGGCACGTCGTCTCGCCGGAGAGTCACGAGACGTCCCATGATCCAGCGGATTCCGCTGGAGACGACGAAGGGACCGCGCGGGTGACCGTACGGCTGCCGGAGGCTATCAAGCGTCGGGCCGAGAACCTCGCTCAGGCATCGGGACAGTCACTCAACACGTGGATCATCCACGCTCTTCGCCGTGCGACCACCAGCGACAAAACCCCCACCAGTTCCTCCCGCCGGATAACCGGCTGGGCGTGAGAGAGGACTCGACATGAACACACTGACCCAGACACACACGCTTGAGTACGTCCTCGACGTTCTCCCTCACCTCCGTCTCACGAACCAGAAGGGCGACATCCGCGTCTACCACGACGCCGAGCCCGGAGTCGTGAACCTGCGGCTGCACAGCCACCGGCCCGTCTCGTTCGACGACGTCGTGGCCACCTCGGACGGCGCGACGGTCACCGTGAACATCCCCCAGCTGAGCGAGTCCGAGTCGGGCTCGAGCCTGTCCTTCCGCATCGCCGGCCTCTCGCTGTTCGCCGGCTTCCGGGGCGCGACCGTCGACGTGGAGGCCCACGTACCGCCTGGCGCCGAGATCTCGCTGGAGACGGGCTACGGGGACGTCACGGTCAGCGGGACGAGCGGGGACGCTGCCGCGAAGACCGGCGCCGGCGACGTCAACATCCCGGACGCCGCTCGTGTGACGCTCTACTCCGGAGCGGGCAACGTGAGCGCCGGACGGATCGGCGGAGGCACCCTGCGTACCGGCGCAGGCGACATCGGCATCGAGCGTTCCAGTGGGGACACCGACCTGAACTCAGGGTCGGGCGACGTGACGATCCTCGACGCCGTAGGGACGCTCCGCATCCACACGGGCGCGGGCGACGTGAACGCCAGCATCTCCGAAGGCACCATCGAGGTGCGAAGCGGCATGGGCGACATCATCGTCCGCGTACCAACCGGCTTCGCCGTGTGGCAGGACCTGACGACCGGCATAGGGGAGGTACGCAGCCGCATCCCCTCCTATGGGGAACCCGAGCAGGGCGAGCCCTTCCTCAGCGTGACCGCGCGGAGCGGCGCAGGAGACGTGACCCTCACGAACTGAAACACCACAGACAGATGGGGCCGATCCCTTGGGACCGGCCCCATCGTGCTGCATCAACCGCAACTTGGGGGGCTGGATCCCAACGTGCGCGTCAGGCTGGTGTCGGCTTCGCCACGAAGTCGACGCCAGCCTCTTTGCGCTGTGCGGGGCTGATGGGCGCCGGAGCACCGGTGAGCGGGTCGTACCCGCCACCGGACTTCGGGAACGCGATGACCTCGCGGATCGACTCGTACCCACCGAGGAGGGCGACGATCCGGTCCCAGCCGAACGCGATGCCGCCGTGGGGCGGAGCGCCGAACGAGAAGGCGTCGAGGAGGAAGCCGAACTTCTCCTGGGCCTCCTCAGCCGCCAGCCCCATGACCTTGAAGACTCGCTCCTGCACGTCGCGGCGGTGGATTCGGATCGAGCCGCCGCCGATCTCGTTGCCGTTGTAGACGATGTCGTACGCGTAGGCGAGCGCCGATCCGGGATCGGTGTCGAACGTGTCCATGCAGTCGGGCTTCGGCGACGTGAACGCGTGGTGCACAGCCGTCCAC
>JADGPB010000468.1 GCA_017882655.1 Propionibacteriales bacterium | reverse complement strand
GTGGTGGAGCTCTGGTCGGTGAAGTGGGCGGTGACCTCGACATCGAAGGTCGTGTACAGCGCATCGCGCCCGAGCGCATCCGTGTAGTCGTGTTCGATCGTGCCCGTCTGGCTGATACCGATCGTTCCGTCGCCGAACGCCCACTCGTAGTCGGCGATCACCGATCGGTTTTCGTCGCTGCCCGGTAGAGAGAAGACGATCAGGCGAGGCCAGTAGCGGTCCTGGGTCGCCCAGATGACCGGGATCGGGAGAGCGCCTACCTTGGGGTCTATGACCACGATGCGTTCGGCGATCTGCGCGACCTGTTCGCCCAGCATGGCGGTCACCACGATGTTGTATGTTCCCGGGTTGCGGAACTGCACGAACTGGCGTGCCCCGTAGATCCCGTTGATTGTGATGTCCGCATTCGTATCGGTCGGGATGACCTGAACGCGCACGCTCTCTCCGGCAGTGACGCGTCGACGCGAGAACTTCACCTGATCGATCAGAGTGCTCATGACCATCCCTCCGCACAGCGGTCACGTCGAGGGGTGGCCTCGGCGTCGTGGCATGCCCCGCAGCGTGAAGACGTTCGCGCGGGGCGGCGAACGTTGCCGGTGATCCTCCCCGCTGCGAGTCCCTCAGCGAGGGAATGTGGTCTGGAGAGAATCTGCGACTTCGCGATCATCTGTTGAGCCGTAGATGCCTTGGAAGATGGGCTTTGTCCTCGCTGACGAGGCCGGGTTCGATCCCGCCTCCAGAGTCGTGCTCGGGACCGCTCACGTCAAGAGTTTGGTTTGCCTTACTTAATATGAGCGATGCGGTGGGCCCCGGGGGGTTTTCCGGATACCTGATCCGGCAGGATCGAGTCCATAGCCAGGGTGGTCTCCTTGGGCTAGAGAGGATGACGATGCGACGGTCACGCGAAGTGGGTGGGCAGGGTCGGGTGCCCGGCCGGGCGAGCTCAAGTTCCGGCCTGGGCCGGTGCTCCGCTTCTGCGCCCCAGGGGAGGGCCTGGTGGGCCGTCTTGAGCCTCGCGGTACCTCTGATGGGGCTCGTCGTTGGCCAGACCGTCCTTCTTTCGAGACGCTTCGGGGCGTCGCCAGCGTTGGCCCCGGTCGACGTGACGGTCGCGCCGTCCGGCGGGGCGCTCATCAGTGAGACGGCGGTGGAGATGGCGACATTCGGTGACTCCGCCATGGCCGGGGTCGGCGTGCATCACGTTGAGGACTCCCTGCCGGTGCAGCTGGCGCAGCGGGTGGCGGACTCGACGGGGCGTCCGGTGCACGTGGTGGGCTATGCCCGGTCGGGCGCCCGCACTATCGATGTCCTGACCGGGCAGGTCCCTCGGGTGCGGCGCGAGCCGGATGTCTCGGTTCTGGTGGTCGGCACCAACGACGTCACTGGCGTCACCACCCCGGTGACGCTCGCCCGCTCGTCCAGGGACCTCCTGGACGCGCTCGAGTCGCTCGGCGCACCCGTGGTGATGTCAAGCCTGCCGAACTTCCGGGCGATGCGGCTTGTGCCTCACCCGCTGATGGAGGTGGTACTCGGGTACGGGGCTGTGGTCGGGGCGGTGCAGCGGCACGCGGCCGCTGCGCGGCCGCTTGTGCGCCTGGTCGACGTCGGCGGAGCCGTCGGCTCGGAGCTGGTCAACGACGAGGGCATGATGAGTGCCGACTCCTTCCATCCATCGGCGGCCGGCTATGGCCGGATCGCGGACGCCCTGGTGCCGGCAGTCCTCTCCGTCCTCGGGACAGCCCAACCGTTGGCGAGAACCCATGATCGTCAACCGTAATCGAGCTGGACAGGGTCTGGCGGGGACCTTGGCATCGCTGCTGGGCGGCGACCTCCCGGTGGCGATCCGGGCCTACGACGGCAGCTACGCCGGTCCGTCGGACGCGTCCGCGACGCTCGTCATCCGGCCCGTTCATGTTCGCTCGTCAGCTCAACGTCGCGGAAGTACGACTCGGGTTTCGCGAAGATACGGGTATTGGTTCGCAAAAGTACGAATCAGCAACTTGCTCGAGCAACAATCCTGGAGCGAACACGACTACTAGTTGTTCCGCGGCGGCATGCCTATAAAGGGCCACGGCTCCTCGCGGCCAGCGCAAAGCACGAGGGGGTCAGGCAAGCTTCTGATCGCATCAACTTCGCCCGACGAGCCCCAGGCCAGCCACCCCACACCTAGAGGCGATTCACATGTGAAAACGCTGAGGCGGTTCACATGTACGAGTCCGGCCGGTCTTGACGGTGTTACCGTCGACAGAAGCACGATCTTGGACCTCATGGTCTTGGGCAAGTGCCGACGAAGGGGAACGCGATGGACGCCGCGGTGCCGATCATGGGTGCGAGGGCCAGCACGGTCGTGTGTGTTGGGGACGTGGTCGAGGTACTGACCATGCTCGAGCAGACCGCCGCCGCGGCAAGGGGGATCGCATGAGGCGGCCACTGGAGTGCTATGCGGGGATGAGTGTGCTGGTCGTCGATGACAACGCCTTCGACGTCGCGGTCCTGCAGCAGTTGCTGATCCGACAGGGCCTTGAGCGGGTGTACACCGAGATCGACTCGCGGAAGGTGCACCGCCTGCTCGACAAGTACAAGCCCGACCTCGTGCTGCTCGCCCTGCAGATGCCCCACGTCGACGGCTTTGCGGTGCTGGCCCAGATCCGGAAGTACGCGGCCGGCGGCTACCTGCCTGTGATGGTTCT
>JADGPB010000467.1 GCA_017882655.1 Propionibacteriales bacterium | reverse complement strand
TTCGCTGCGGCACACACTGGCTGATCCGGGCGGATGCGCTGCGGGTGACCTCGGCGCGGTGAGAGCTCTCGCCGAAGGGCTGCTGCTCAGCGGCCTCGCGATGCAGGCGCACCAGTCGTCGCGGCCGGCGTCGGGCGCGGGACACAACTTCAGCCACCAGTGGGAGATGGAGGGCCACGGCCGAGACTGGGAGCCGCCGCTGACACACGGCATCAAGGTGGGGCTGGGCACGATCGCGAGCTGCGCGCTGTACGAGGCCGTACTCGACCTCGATATCTCCGGCGTCGACCCCGAAGCACGCGCCGCCGCCTGGCTGACACCTGAGCAGGACGAGGCACGGGTCACGGCGCTCCAGCCGCAACCAGCGATCAGGGAACCTGCGATCGCGCAATCGCGCCTCAAGTACGTACCGGCCGAGCAGGCTGCCGATCGCGTGCGTGCGATCAAGGCCGCCTGGCCAGCCATCATCAGCCGCATCCGGGGATTGCTGCTCCCACCAGCCGAAGCTGCTCGGCGATTGCACGTGGTCGGCGCCGCGTACCACCCGGCGCAGGTCGGCATCAGCCAGAACCGGCTGCGCCGCACGTACTTCCAGGCGCAGACCCTGCGGTCCCGCTACACGATGGTCGATGCGTTGTTCGAGCTGGGCTTGCTCGAGAAGAGCGTCGACGCCCTGTTCGCTCCCGGCGGCTACTGGTCCGACTGGCCCGAGGGCTGACGACCCGAGCTGTACGACGGCACAGGTGCTCTCCCCGAGCGGATATCTTCTCTCCCCGAGCGTCAGAGGGGGTGGCGGGCCGCGAACGCGTGCTGGGCGGCGAAGGTGGGCGACAGCCTCTCGTACACGTCCGCCTGGATAGCGCTGAGCTCCTCGTAGATGCCGTGGGCCGCCTCGTCCGGCTCGGTCACGGCTCCCAGTTTCGCGAGGCGCCGGGCGGTGTCGGCGATGGGGTCGCCGGTGACGTACGCGATCGCCTGTGCCGCGGCCCCCATCGCGGACACCTCGGCGACGTCGCAGCTCGTCAGTGGCAGACCGGTCGCATCCGCGACGACGTGGCGCCACAGGTCGCTGCGCTGCCCGCCGCCCATGACGCGCACGCTTGTCAGCGGGACGCCCGTGTCCTCCTGGAGCCCGCGCAGGTTGCGTGCGGTCTCGAGACTGATCCCCTCGAGCAGCGCCCGGTACAGATGGGCCTGGCTATGGATGCCGGACAGCCCCACGAAGGCGCCGCGAGCGATCGGGTCCCAGTACGGGCTCTGGACGGCGTTCCAGTAGGGGAGCGCGACCAGCCCTCCGCACCCCACTGGGACGGCCGCCGCCGCAGCCTCCAGTCCAGGGTCGGGAGCCCCGCGCAGCGCCGGATCTCCGAGCTCGGAACGGAACCAGCCGGCCAAGTAGGCGCCCGAGTTCTGTACGACCTCGAGCACGTACTGCCCGGGAAGGCCCGCGGCATCGGTGCGGTACACGGACCCGTATCGGTACGTGTCGCTGTGTACGCCGGCCACCACGGCGGTACCGAGGTTGAGGTACGCCTCGTCGGTACGGGTCGCGCCGGCGCCAAGCCCAGCCGCCTGCCCGTCGCCGCAGCCGGCGACGACGGTGACCATGCCGGGCAGTCCCCAGGCGGCGAGGACGTCCGGCCTCACCTCACCCATCGGCGACCCGGGCGGACACAGCTCCGGCAGCTGGTCGGCTCGTAGCCCGGCGAGCTCCGTGAGCCGCGGCGAGAACGACAGCGACGCCATGTCGTACAACCCGAGGCTGTCGGCGGTCGCCGCGGAGTCGAGCCAGAGGCCCGTGAGGGCGTGGACCAGGTAGCCGTGGACGCCCGTGAGCCGTACAGCGCGTGCCATGGCTTCCGGCTCATGCCGCGACAGCCACGCGATCTTGTACAACGACGGCGTGACATCGGGCTGGAACCCGGACAGCGCGTGCACAGCCTCGCTGCCCAGCTCGACAACCTCGGCGGTGGCGCGCCCGTCGAGCCAGAGGATTCCTGGCCGCACGGCGATCCCATCGGCATCCACGAGCGCGAACGACTGCCGCTGGGGAGTGATGCAGAGCGCAGCCACGCGGCGCCTCTCGTCGGCAGACAGGCCAGCAACCGCCTCGGAGATAGCGCTGCTCGTGCTGCGCCACCAGTCGGCTGGGTCGTGCTCGTACAGGTCGGCGCCTGGGGTACTCAACGGGATCTCAGCCCGACCCGACGCGATGACGGAACCGGCCGCGTCGACCACGAGTGCCTTCGTGGCGGTGGTGGACGAGTCCACGGCGATGACGAGTGGGTCCATGGCGAGTGCCTTTCGTGCAACTGATGGCCGTCACCGGCATCCTCGCAGGAGGCCGGCGGAACGGGTGGGATGATCGAGCGCGCACACCGCTTCTTGAGGAGTTCCCGCGATGACATCCAGCAGGATCCGTACCGCCCTTGCCGGTGCGAGCCAGACCAAGGCAGTCGTCATGGGCGTGGGGGTCCTCGACAAGACGGGAGCGACGTTCGCTGAGTTCCTGCCCGGCAAGCGCGCGATCATCATCGCTGACGAGAACACGTGGGGCGCCGCAGGGCCGGGTGTCCAGTCGTCGCTGCAGGCGGCAGGGATCGACCTCGACGAGCCGATCATCTATCCCGGCAAGCCCGTCTTCTTCGCCGACGACGCCGCGGTGCTGCGGTTGCGAGACCTCCTCGCCGAGACTGAT
>JADGPB010000466.1 GCA_017882655.1 Propionibacteriales bacterium | reverse complement strand
GCGCGCCGGCAGCAGCGACCGGCATGGTCGCCGGTACCAGCGGGAGGTATGCCGTGAAGGAGCCGCCAGGTCCGGGCGCGGCGATGATCGTCCCACCGAGCTGCCCGACGAGGCGATGGACGAGGGCGAGCCCCAGGCCTCGTTGCAGCCGTCCTCGCTGCTGCTTGGTGGTGTACCCGTCCTGGAAGACGGTCTCGGTCAGCTCTGCGGCGATGCCCGGGCCGCTGTCCGTGACGGTGACGTTGATCTGCTCGGTGGCCGGCTCGTACGACAGTTGGATGACCACGCTTCGTGGCGGAGCGGTGTCGGCGACAGCCTCGATGGCGTTGTCGAGCAGGTTGCCCACGATCGTGAGCAGGGCGCGGGGATCAGGGCCCGGGTGGTCCAGCCGTGACTCCGGGGTCACGGTGAGCGTGATCCCCCGCTCGGCGGCGATGGTGATCTTGGCCAGCAGCTGTGCGGCCAAGGAGGGTGGCGCGATCCGCGATCTGAGGTCCTCGGCCTGGGCGGCGCTCGTCGTCGATATCTCGCTGAGGTAGGCGCTGGCTTCGTCGAACTCGCCCATGCCCATCAGTACCGACAGGACGTGCAGCCGGTTGGAGAACTCGTGCTGCTGCGCCCGCAGTGCAGCGGTGAGGCCGTTGACGCTGTCCAGCTCGCGGAGCAGCGCCTCGAGCTCGGTTCGGTCGCGAAGCGTCACGACGGACCCCGCGTCGCGCTGGTTGACCCGTACCGGCATCCGGTTGACGACGAGCAGGTGCTCGTCGATGAGAACCAGCTGATCCGGTCCTTGGACGTCCCCGGACAGGACATCGCGAAGGCGGCCCTTGGGAACCAGGTCGTCGATCGACTGACCTGGGTGGGCATCCCCGAGCATGAGGAGCCGTCGCGCCTCGTCGTTGAACATGGTCAACCGGTTGCGCTGGTCGAACGCGACGACCCCCTCTCGAATGCCGTGCAGGGTGGCTTCGCGCTCCTGGAGCAGGGACGCGAGCTCGTCCACCTCCAGCCCGAAGGTCATGCGTTTGATGCGGCGCACCAGGACCAGTGAGATCGCGATTCCGCCGAGCAGCGCAGCCCCCGTGTACAGGAAGAGGGTGGGGATCTCGGCCCAGAGCTGCTCGGTCACGGCCTTCTCGAGGAACCCGACCGACACCTCGCCGATGATGCGTCCGTCCGGTGCACGCAGCGGAGCCTTGCCATTGGCGGAGTCACCGAGCCCACCCGGGTCGATCCCGACGTGAGTACGCCCGTCGAGGGCGACCACGGGTTCGGTGATGCGTTGACCGATCAGCGCCGGCTCGGGGTGGGAGTACCGGACACCGTTGGCGTCGATCACGACGACGTATGCCGCGCCGGTGGCATGGCGGATCTGCTCGGCGACCTGGCGGACCACGTGGTTGCGGTCTCCGGTGGCCATCTCCGACCGGATGATGGAGTTGGCCGCCACCGACTCGGCCACGGCAAGGGCCTGGTTCTCGTTGTGCGCGTCGAGAAGGTCGCGAGTGATGCGCGTGTAGAGCGCGAACCCGAGCAGGCTGGTCGCCATGAGGATCGCCAGGACGTAGCGCAGGATCAGCGAGGACAGCGTGCGGTGCCTCCTCACGGGCCCTCCCTTTCGCGGACGGTCGTCAGTCGATCGAGTGTGCACCCTGACCGGGTCGGACCGGGAGGAACGTCGCGTGAGCACAACGCGCAGAACCTGCAAAACACGGGTAAGTCGGCAAAGGATCTAAAGGCTGGTGGCCCCGACGAGTCCACTCCTAGGTTGACCGCCGATCCGGCAACCAGGGAGCAACCCGATGGAAACAACAGGGCAACGACGGCCGGAGGCGGTCCCGGCATCGACACCGGCGATCCAGCTGTCTTCAGTGACCAAACAGTTCACCACTCCGTCCGGGAGCAGCTACACGGCTCTTCGTGATCTGAGCCTGTCTGTGGACCCCGGGGAGTTCTGCGCCGTCGTGGGACCCACGGGCTGCGGGAAGTCGACCACGCTGACCCTCGTGTCCGGCCTCGAGCGGCCGACCTCGGGGACCGTGACGGTCGGAGGAGCACCCGTCACCGGGATCCCGGCCGGCGTCGGCTTCATGTTCCAGACCGACGCGATCCTGCCGTGGAAGTCCGTGGTCGACAACGTGGCGCTGGGCCCCCGCTTCCGTGGTCTGAGCAGGGCAGAGGTTCGCGACAGCGCCAGAGACTGGCTGCGCCGCGTGGGCTTGTCCGGGTTCGAGGACCACTTCCCCCATCAGCTCTCGGGAGGCATGCGCAAGCGGGTGGCCTTGGCGCAGAGCCTCATCAACGAACCACGGATCTTGCTCATGGACGAGCCGTTCGGGGCACTGGACGTGCAGACCCGGGCCATCATGTCGAACGAGCTGCTCCAGCTCTGGGACCTGACGCGACCCTCCGTCGTCTTCGTCACGCACGATCTCGAAGAGGCCATCGCCCTGGCCGACAAGGTGGTCGTCCTCACGGCTGGCCCCGGAGGCACGGTCAAGGCGACCTTCCGGATCGACCTTCCCCGGCCGCGAGTCGTGCAGGAGATCCGCTTCGACGGCCAGTTCGTGCACCTGTACCAGCAGATCTGGGAAGCCTTGCGCTCCGAGGTCGACGTCGCGTACGCCCGGACCACGCAGTCGACCAAGGCAGCGTCGTGAGCACCGCGGTGACCCAGCCTGCGTCGACCGCGAGCGCAGC
>JADGPB010000465.1 GCA_017882655.1 Propionibacteriales bacterium | reverse complement strand
GAACGATCGGCCCCACTGGCTCGAGCGCCTGTCCGCGAACGCAAGGGCAAGTAGGACCTCGAACGTGTCGAATAGCCGCTCGTACTGCTCAGCATCGGGCACAGCATCTGCAAGCGCCGGTCGAATGACTTCGTGCAGTTCGTCACTCCAGGCTGTCTTGTAGTCCTGCGCCCCCTCCAGGTGGTTGGCTTTTTTCCGCAACGCATTGATGAGCGAGCCATACAGAACAACCACCGCCGGCAGGGTCGCCGCCGCGGTCGATTCGGATCGGTTGTCGTCGGTGACTGAGGCGTCGAACAACATCCGGACCTGCGCCATGCCATTTGCCGCGAGCGCCCCTATGGACGACGCGGCGAGAACCATCAGATCGGATCGGTCCGTGCCCTGTCCGCCCGGGCGCACGCAGCGGCTCGGGATATCAGCGACCCAGCTTTCCTCCGCACGGCGGAGCGTGGCCGGAGAGGACCCTTCGGCCTCAACCCCTCCGGGGAGCCGGTCGCCGACCGGTCCGTGGCGGTTTGTCGCGCTGCACTCAACAACTGCGGAGATCGTGTCGAGACACCCGCACCCCGATCACCTCGTCCCCCGACCTCCGCGGCTCGGCAGGCAACGCCCGTACGTAGCGCACGGGTTCATTCGTCCAGGCAGCCTACAGGTCGCGGTCCGAACGGAGGGCGGCGGCAGGCTCGGGAGGGCCGGTCGCCCTACGGTCGGCGCAGCGGCGGTCAGGTCCCCTGCCGGATCAGCCGCCACGTTGCCCGAAGCCCAGGTCGCTGCCCGTAGAGCAGTACGCCGGCCGCGTAGACCCGCGCGGCGAACCAGAGCGAGCCCCCGATTGCCAGCACGAGGATCCCGATCGAGACCGCGATTTCGATGGGCGAAACGTTTCCCCCGGTGATCCGACTCAGCATCATGAACGGGCTCACGAAGGGGACCTGAGAAAGCGCGATCAGCCAGCCAGAGCGTGCGTCGAGGATCCCGGTCGCGGCGTACACCGCGACCAGGTATCCGGCAGTCGAGACCATGGTCATGGGCATGACGGCCTGGTTTACGTCTTCCTGGCGGCTGACCAGGGAACCTGCGGCGGCAAACAAGACAGCGTACAGGAGGAAGCCCAGGACACCGTAGATCCCGAAGATGATCAGCATCGGGATCGTGAGCCCCTGGGGCAGATCACTCCCGCCGCTCCCGAGGACGGCCGACGCGACGGCCCCCTGGAGCAACAGCGCTGCGATCCCAGCCGCCAGAAGCGCGAGGTATTGGGTAAAGGCGACGGCTCCGACGCCGAGCACCTTGCCGGTGAGGAGCTGGAACGGCGTCACCGCGTTCAGCACGACCTCCATGACCCGAGAGGACTTCTCCTCGACGACGCTCATGGCAACCCAGGTGCCGTAGAGGATGATCATCATGAAGATCAGGACCGTCATCCCGAAGCCGAGCAGCGATCCGGCCACCAACGACATCGTGTTGCCCGGCTGGTCCGTCCGGGCCGCGTCGGCCCAGGCGACCGCGTAGCCTGGCGGCGCGAAGAGCCCAGCCTGGCGAGCCTGGTCGACACCCAGGCGAACCAGCCGGTCGCCCACCGTGATGGATGCGATCGCCTGCTGGACCAGTTGTGCCGTGCGACCCGTTGCGTTGTCATTCGTATAGAGGGTGAAGGCGAGCTCCCCATCGGCGCCACGCCCAACCGCCAGCACCGCCGCCAGGGTGCCCCTCGTCACGGCCGTTCTGGCAGCATCCAGGCTCGCGACCGTGCTCACCTGGAAATGTTGGGTCGTCGTCGCCGACGCCTGGCCGGTGTCAGGGGTGGCGTTCAGGAGCAGCCCGAGGGTCGACACCAGGTCGCCCGGGGCCTGCGGCGCGTCGACAAAGACAGCCACCTTCTGGGTGTCCGTGCGGTCGAGGTAGCTGACGATCACCGGGACGAAGGCGACGATTCCCGCGCCAAACATGAGGATGATGGTGCCGAAGATGAAGCTGCGCGTCCGGACCCGGACCACGAACTCACGGGCGGCGATCGCGACGATGTTGTGGAGCACGCTCATGGGCGCATCATCGAGACTTCCGCGAGCGTTCGCTCATCCGTCTCGAGCGCTCCCACGCGCTCGATGAAGACGTCTTCGAGCGATGGGTCGGCCACCTCGAACCGGAGTACGTCGCCGCCATGAGCGATGGCTGCCCGCAGGAGGGCCTGGGGATCGGCGCCGTCGTCCACGGTCGCCTCAACGTAGTCACGCCCGGGGCGGGTGACCGTCACATGGGGCAGTGCCGTCAGCCAGGCAAGGTCGCCGTCACGCGAGGTCGCAACCCGGACGACCTGATGGCCGGTCGAACGGCGTACGTCGCGGGTCAGGCCCGCATCAACGATCCGACCGTGGTCGATGATCGCCACGCGATCGCACAGCTCCTCCGCCACCTCGAGCTGGTGCGTGCTGAAGACGAGCGTCTTCCCTCGGTCACGCATCTCGAGGAAGGCGGCTTTGAGCAGGGCAACGTTGACCGGATCGAGGCCCGCGAATGGCTCATCCATGATGAGCACGTCCGGGTCGTGGATCACGGTGGCGATGTACTGGACCTTCTGCTGGTTGCCTTTCGAGAGACTCTCGGCCCTCCGGTCGGCGTATTGGACGATGCGGAAGCGGGTCAGCCAGCGCATTGCGTCGCGTCGCGCCTGGGCGCGCGGGACGCCGTACAGCGAGGCG
>JADGPB010000056.1 GCA_017882655.1 Propionibacteriales bacterium | reverse complement strand
GCATTTATGAAGACTTTCTTCATAACTGGCCAGATATCTGAGAACGGCCTATGGTCTCGAACCAGTGAGACACACGATGCACACGTGTCGGGTGTGATTTCTGTGACGTATGGGACAGGACATCGCAGCCGGCGAAGGGGGAGTTTCGACGTGAACACGGCGCTGCGCGGCCTTCGCGCGATGGGAGCCTCGGCCGCACTCGCGGTGGGCCTATCGAGTGTTGGACTCATGGTGGGACCGGCTGCCGTCGCGGACACCGTGATGACCGCGACGACAACCGTGAACGTCCGCGCGGGTGCCAGCACGAGCAGTGCCGTGGTTGGAGTGCTCCATAGCGGGAACAGCGTGAGCGCCACGGGCGCCGCAACCAACGGCTGGACCACGGTCAGCTACAACGGACATACCGCATACGTGTTCTCCTCCTACCTCAAGGCCGCCGGAACCACAGCGCCCCCACCGCCCGCGGCCACCAGCACGAGCCTCTCAGCCATGACACTCGAAGCCGTGAACGTCAGGACCGGGCCGGGCGCCACGTACTCCATCGTCACCGTCCTCCCCAAGGGCCGCGCGCTCACGACCTCCAACGTCACCCAGAACGGCTACACGCAGCTCACCGACGGCCATTGGATCTCGAGCGCGTGGATCAGCGCCACGTCCACGACCCCGGCGGCCAGCACGCCGGTGGTGACTACCCCACCGACCCCCACGCCGACACCGACCCCCACCCCGACACCGACCCCCGCTCCCCTGCCCGCCGTCACGGGACAGGTCCGGGCGACGGCCGCGCTCATGATCCGTACGACCTCAGGAGCCGACTACACCAGCCTGGGTGACATCCCCGCCGGCACTGTGCTCAACGTCACGGGCGTCGTCACCAATGGCGTCGCGCAGATCGTCTACAACGGTGCGGTCCGCTGGGTAAATGCGAACTACATCGTCCCGGTAACGGCCGCAGGCCCCTCGTCGAACGCTGCAGCAGTCGCGCTGGCCTTCGCGCTGGCGCAGGTCGGCAAGGCGTACGTGTGGGGCGGGAACGGACCGAACGCGTACGACTGCTCCGGCTTGACCACTGCCGCGTACAAGCAGGCGGGAATCGCCATTCCCCGGACCTCGTACTCGCAGTTCAACGTCGGCACCCCAGTCACCCTTGCGCAGCTGCAGCCCGGCGATCTGGTGTTCTACTACGCCGGGATCAGCCACGTCGGCATGTACATCGGCAACGGACGGATTGTCCATGCGGCGAACCCCACCTCTGGCGTGACCACCGCTTCGGTGACGTCGATGCCGTTCGAGGGCGGCCGCCGTATCGCCTGAGGCCTTGCGGGGAGGTCACGGGACCCGTCAGCCCCAGCCCCAGGCATGCAGCCGTTCGTCGCTGATGCCGAAGTGGTGCGCGATCTCGTGCGCGACCGTGATGGCGACCTCCTGGACCGCCTCCTCGTACGTGTCGCACATCGCGAGCGTCGGGTTCCGGTAGATGTAGATCCGGTCCGGCAGCACGCCGGAGTAGTGCGAGTCCCTCTCCGTGAGCGGGATCCCCTCGTACAGGCCGAGCAGCACCGGACCGCCCCTCGGTGGTTCGTCCTCGATGAGGAGGACGGCGTTCTCGACCATGGCGAGCAGGTTCTCTGGGACGCGCGCGATCGCCTTGTCGACGAGTGCGTCGAAGTCGTCGGCGGCCATCTGCATCCCCACGTGGCCAGGATAGTGAGCATCGCCGGACAGTCCCGGGTGCCGAGTCGCCCCCGGCCAGCGCCTGTCCTAGACTGATCCCCGGCTCAGGCTGGGTCCCCATCGTCTAGCGGCCTAGGACTCCGCCCTTTCAAGGCGGTAGCGCCGGTTCGAATCCGGTTGGGGATGCGACGAGTCAAGTGGCGGCAGTCGCCGTCGGTTGGCTATAGTTCACGAGGCCCGCTTGCCGGGCTTGGCCGTCAAGGCCCCGTAGCGCAGCTGGTTAGCGCGCCGCCCTGTCACGGCGGAGGTCGCGGGTTCGAGTCCCGTCGGGGTCGCGCATTTCCCGGGTCCGTCCTTACGACGTTCCCACTGGCCAGGTAGCTCAGCTGGTAGCAGCGTTCGCCTGAAAAGTGAAAGGTCGCCGGTTCGAGCCCGGCCCTGGCCACCAAACCCCGCTCCGGCGGGGTTCTTGCGTTTCTGGCAGGGTGTGGCACGTGCCGGACCAGTTCACGAAACGTGCGGCTCCGGGCGCCGCTCTGTACGAAGCCGCCGGGCTGCGGTGGCTGGCGGCTGTGTCCAGCGGTGCGGATGTCGTCGAGGTGATCGAGGCGAGTGAGCGCCAGATCGTGCTCCCCCGGCTGGTCGCCGCACGGGCCGATCCTGAGGCTGCGGCCGACTTCGGACGCCGGTTGGCAGTCACGCATGACGCGGGCGCTGCGGCGTTCGGTGCGCCGCCCGAGAGCTGGGAGGGCGACGGCTGGATCGGTACGGAGCCGATGACTCTGGAACCCACCACCAGCTGGGGCGCGTTCTACGCCGAGCAGCGCTGCTGGGCGTACGCCGAGCGGGCGTACGCGCGTGGTGGCCTCGACCGGGACGGGCTCGCGGTGATCGAGAAGGTGCGTACGCGGGTTGGCCAGGGGACGTACGACGATGACGCCCCGCCCGCCCGCATCCACGGCGACCTGTGGTCGGGCAACGTCTTCGTGACCGCGGCCGGGTTCGTCCTCATAGATCCCGCGGCACACGGCGGACACCGGATCACCGACCTCGCGATGCTCGACCTGTTCGGCGCCCCGTACCTCGAGGTCATCCTTTCGGCGTACGAGTCGGCGTCGCGCTGGTTGCCGCCCCGCTGGCGAGATCTCATCGGCCTCCACCAGCTCCACCCGCTCCTCGTCCACGCCGCCATCTTCGGCGGCGGCTACGGCCCCCAGGCGGTCGCCCTGGCCCGCACCCTCGTGTGACCAAGCAACCGCAACCTCGGCGAGAGACCCTGTACCCGTCCGCGAGAGGACCTGTACCCGTCTAGGAGAGAACCTGGCCCGCGATCTCGTACACCTACTCTCGCCGAGGGGTACAGGTCCTCTCGCCGAGGGGTACAGGTCCTCTCGCCGAGGGGTACAGGAATCCCTCAGCGGAGGTAGGCGCCTTCCCAGCGGCGGAGCTCGTCGGCGAAGCGCTCCCGTACGGCCCGCCTGGACAGGACGATGTCGTGGATGGCGCCCTCGAGCCGTACGAGCGTCACGTGACGGCCCAGGCGGTGCGCCCTCGCGGCGAGGCGGGGGACGTCCAGGACGGTGTCGACGCCGAGCAGCTCGTCGGACCAGCGGCGCCGGAAGTCGCTCGTCGTCGACGTCACCATGAGGATCGGGCAGTCGATGTCGAGCCCCGCAGAGACCTTGTCGTGACCGGCCACGACGGCCGTGAGCCACGCCGACCGGGTGGGTTGTGACGGGTTGCGCTTGAGCTCAGGGTCGTACGCCCACGTACCATCTCGCAGCGTGTCGAGCGTGCGCGCGTAGAAGCCGTTGTCAGGCAGTGGCAGGACGAACGTCGCGGCACGTGTCGCGACACTTCGTACGATCCGCGGCATCAGCGCACGGATCAGCGCCGACCCCTGCAGGTCGATCCAGGGCGAGTTGAGGACGAGCCCAGCGAGCACCCCTGGATGACGATCGGCCCACAGCGCCGCGGTCAGGCCACCGGTCGAGTGCGCGTACAGCACCACGCGGCCGTGATGCTTCGACGCACTCTCCATCGCTGCGTCGATCTCGAGGTCGTACTCGCTCAGGTCCTCGATGTAGCCACCCATGAGCCCAGCACGCAGGCTCCTCCCGTACCGTCGAAGGTCCAGCGCGTAGAAGTCGTAGCCCAGCGTGTCCCACCAGTCGGCCACGTGGGTCTGGAAGAAGTAGTCGTTCCACCCATGGATGTACAGGACGGCTCGTTTGTGGCGGGGCTTGTTGCGGCGTACCAGCGTCGCCACGAGCGAGTCGTCCCCGACCTCGGGGTCGATCTCCTCGGGGTGACGCCGCACGCCGACCAGCGTCATGTCACGCGCTTGGTAGCCCGCCAGCAGATCGTCGTCGCGCCAGGGGTGCCACTGGACATGGGGTCGCTCGGGCACCCGGGCCTGCTCCGCCTCGAGACCAGCAGGTACGACCTCAGGATGCGGCTGCACGCGTCAGCGACTAGCCCGAGAGACGAAGAGGCCAGGACTCGTCTTCGTCATCGTCGTCCTCGGCTTTGAGGTCGTCGGCGTCATCGACATAGGCATCGGCAAGATCGGCGTACTGATCAGGGATCTCGTCCGACGGACTGCGAAGCTCACGCTCCAGCGATGAAAAGTCCGTGGATATCGACCTGTACTTCAGTTCTCTGGCGACTTTCGTCTGCTTCGCCTTCGCACGGCCGCGCCCCATAGAGCCAGCCCCCTCGCCTGTGATCGCTCGCGGAGTGGCCGCGGCACATTGTTGTCAGTTCGTGGAGCCAAGGTTACCGGAGCGCAACCGATCCACCAACCATGAGCTGCAAGCATGTTGGCCGGGCGACGGCGCCCCCGAAATCAGGCCTGATGCACCCCGTCGAGGCGTACGGATCCGTCGCCGAAGTGGATCTCGCCGCACACCCACGAGGCGATCCCGCGCTCGGTGAGGATGCGCTGCGCGGCGTCCACTGAGGCTGGAGGCAGGACCATCGCCATGCCCACGCCCATGTTGAGCGTCGCCTCGATGTCGGGCTGAGAGATGTCCCCGAGCCGCTGGACGAGTCCGAACACCGGCGCCGGGTTCCACGTGGCCCGGTCGAGCCGCGCTGTGACGGTTGCCGGCAGCACGCGGGCCAGGTTGTTCGCCAGGCCCCCGCCCGTGATGTGGCTCATCGAGTGGACCTCGGTCGCGCGTACGACGGCGAGCACGTCCGCTGCGTACACCCGGGTCGGCTCGAGCAGCTCCTCGCCGAGGGTGCGGCCAAGCTCCGGGACGTACGCGTCGAGGCGGAGCCCGGCCTGCTGGAGCAGCACGCTGCGTACCAGCGAGTAGCCGTTGGAGTGGAGCCCGCTGGACGCCAGCGCAAGGACGACATCGCCCGCGACCACCCGGTCCGGGCCGAGCATCTCGTCGGCCTCGACGACTCCGGTCGTGGCGCCGGCGAGGTCGTACTCGTCAGCGGCCAGCAGGCCAGGATGCTCTGCGGTCTCGCCACCGAGCAAGGACGCGCCCGCGGCGGTGCAGGCGGCCGCGATGCCGGACACGATCGCTGCGATCCGTTCCGGTACGAGCGAGCCGCATGCGATGTAGTCGGTGACGAACAACGGCTCGGCCCCGACGACGACCAGGTCGTCGACGAGCATGCCGACAAGGTCCCAGCCGATGGTGTCGTGCTTGCCCACAGCCTGCGCGATGGCGACCTTCGTCCCGACACCGTCGGTCGAGGTCGCCAGCAGCGGCCGACGGTAGCTCTTGAACGCCGACGCGTCGAACAACCCGGCGAAGCCGCCGATGCCGCCGACCACCTCGGGCCGGTGGGTCGCCTTGACCGATGCCGACATGAGCTTCACGGCGCGGTCGCCGGCCTCGATGTCGACCCCAGCCTTCGCGTACGCGGACCCCGCTCGCCGCGGCGGCTGGTGCTCGCTGCGCTCGCGCGGGTCTCCGGACTGGCTCATGCGTTCCCCCTGAGTCCCAGACCTCGTGCCGAAGGCGGTACGGCCACGGGGTAGATGCCGTCGAAGCAGGCCCGGCACAGCCGGTCGCTCGAGATGCCCGTCGACGCCACGAGCCCCTCGAGGGAGATGTAGCCGAGGGTGTCCGCGCCGATCGACGTCGTGATCTCCTCGACCGACATGCCGGGCGCGATCAGCTCCGCGCGGGTGGCGAAGTCGATGCCGTAGAAGCATGGCCACTCGACCGGCGGCGAGCTGATCCGTACGTGCACCTCGGCCGCCCCGGCTTCGCGCAGCATCCGTACCAGCGCGCGCTGCGTGTTGCCGCGCACGATCGAGTCGTCGACGACGACCAGCCGCTTGCCCTCGATGACGTCGCGCAACGGGTTGAGCTTGAGCCGGATACCGAGCTGGCGGATCGTCTGCGAGGGCTGGATGAACGTGCGGCCGACGTAGGAGTTCTTCACCAGGCCGACTCCGTACGGGATCCCTGAGGCTTCCGCGTAGCCGATGGCCGCGGGTGTCCCGGACTCTGGCACCGGGATCACGAGGTCGGCGTCGATCGAGTGCTCCATGGCGAGCGTGCGGCCGATCTCGACCCGGACGCTGTGCACGCGGCGGTTCGCGATGCGCGTGTCGGGGCGGGACAGGTACACGTACTCGAACAGGCAGCCCTTGGGGTGCGGCTCGGCGAAACGCACCGTGCGTACGCCGGAGTCGTCGATCTGCAGCAGCTCACCGGGTTCGATCTCGCGGGTGAACGTCGCACCGACGATGTCGAGCGCGGCCGTCTCCGATGCGACCACCCAGCCGTTCTCGAGACGGCCGAGGACCAACGGGTGGATGCCTTGCGGATCGCGCGCCGCGTACAGCGCGTTCTCGGTCATGAAGACCAGGCAGTACGCGCCGACGAGACGGGGCAGCAGGTCGAGCGCGGCATCCCACAGGGACACCCCCTTGTACGTGCCGAACAGGCCGCTGACCAGCGAGGTGTCGTTGGTGGAGTCGAGGGACACCTTGTGCGGTACGGGCTCGGCCGAGTCACGCTCGTGCAGCAGCGACTCGAGCACGTCGGTGTTGGTGAGGTTGCCGTTGTGAGCGAGCGCGAGGTTGCCGTCCTCGAGCGTGCGGAACGTCGGCTGGGCGTTGTTCCACGTGCTGGAGCCGGTGGTCGAGTAGCGGGTATGGCCGATCGCCAGGTGGCCGGTGAGCGACGCCAGGGTCGACTCGTCGAACACCTGGGAGACCAGGCCCATGTCCTTGAAGACCATGATCCGGTTGCCGTTGCTGACCGCGATCCCCGCGGACTCCTGTCCGCGGTGCTGCAGCGCGTACAAACCGAAGTACGTGAGCTTGGAGACTTCCTCATTCGGCGCCCAGACGCCGAAGACCCCGCATTCGTCGCGGGGTCCCGGGGAGTCGGGGTCGAGCTCGTCACTCAGTCGACCATCTCCGCGCAGCACGCGCTCAGCCTAACAAGGCTCAGCCCCCGTGCCACGCCACGGTCACGGTACGTGCGTTCGGATCAGTGCTTCAGCAGGTCGGCCATCTGCTTGGCGATGAGCTTCATGGCGCGTTCCGGCGCCAGCCTGGTCAGACGGTCCAGCATTGTGGCGTCGCTCCCGACAAGGATGCGGTACTTGCCCTTCGCCATGCCCTCGATGATGATCCTGCCCGCTTCGGACGGAGGCAGCGTCTTGTGGGACGACGCGTCGGCGGCGTCCATGCCGGGGATCTCGACGCCGCTGTTCTGGGTGATGTTCGTGCCGATCGCCCCGGGGAACACGACGGTCACGGCCACCGGATCGTTCATGAGCTCTGCGTGCAGGCCCTCGGTGAACAGTTTGACCGCCGCTTTGGAGGCTCCATAGATCGTCTGGCCCGGTACGGGGAGGAAGCCGCCCATGCTGGACACGTTGACGATCGCCGCCGTGGGCCGCTTGACCAGGTGGGGCAGGAAGGCCCTGACCATGTTGACGGGACCCCAGAAGTTGACGTTCATCACACGCTCGATGTCAGAGGTGGCTAGTTCTGCGAACGGAACGAACTTCTGGATGATGCCTGCGACGTTGAGCAGGCCGTCCACGCTGCCGTGGGCGTCGACCACCGCCTGCGGGAGCGCGTTGACCGCCTCGGCATCGGTCACGTTGACCTGATGGGTGGTGAGTCGGTCGCCGTTGGGGCCCGCCAGTGAGACCGTACCGGCGAGCCCGTCGGCGCTGAGGTCCACCGCCGCGACACGCGCTCCCCTGCCGAGCAGTCCGAGGACGACCTCACGACCGATGCCGTTCCCCCCGCCCGTGACGACGAAGACCTTGCCCTGAATGTCCATGTCAAATCCTCTCAGTTCGATGCGATGTGCTTGGCGGCGATGTAGCCGAAGACGGCCGCTGGGCCGAGCGTCGAGCCGGGCCCGGGGTAGGTGCGGCCCATGACCGAGGCGGAGTTGTTGCCGCTCACGTACAGGCCTTCGATCACCGATCCGTCCTCGCGCAGGACGCGTGCGTACTCGTCGGAGAGCAGCCCGCCCTTGGTGCCGAGGTCGCCGGGCACGACCTGCACGGCGGCGAACGAGCCCTTCTCGATCGTCCCCAGGTTCGGGTTCGGGCGCACCAGCGGATCGCCGTAGTAGCGGTCGTAGGCGGAGTTGCCCCGTGCGAAGTCCTGGTCGATGCCGGAGCGGCAGTAGCCGTTGAACCGGTCGACGGTCGCCGCGAGGACGGCCGCGTCGACGCGGATGCGCCCCGCCAGCTCGGCCAGCGTCGGCGCCTTGACCATGATCCCGGCCGCCTCCATGGCCTTGACCGCGCGAGGATCCATCGCGTACGAGCGCAGGTACCGGTGCGTGTGGCGTACGTCGGTGATCATCCAGCACTTACCGGGCACGACCTTGAAGTGCTCGAACATGTGGTGACCCAGGTCGACGTACGACTCGGACTCGTTCGCGAAGCGGTTCCCGCCCGCGTCGACGATGATCGAGTGCGGCATGGACCGCTCGCTCACGAGGAACATGGCCGAGCCGTCCGGTGTCGGCGACGGGACCGAGCCGCCCCACCACGCGTCGTCCATGAGGTCGACCGCAGCACCGATCTTCATCGCCACCTCGATGGCCGTGCCGACGTTGCCGCGTGAGCCCGACGAGTCCGCCCCTGTCACGGCCTGGAAGCGCTCACGCCACTCGACGTTGTGGTCGAAGCCGCCACCGCCCAGAATGACTCCGCGCGCAGCGGCGATCGTTCGGGTCGCGCCCTTCGCCGTCGTACGGACGCCGGTGACGCGACCATCCTCGGTCACCAGCTCGGTGATCGGCGACGACAGGCGTACCTCGATGCCCTGTCTCAGCGCCACGCTGAGCAGTGACGACGTGACGGCAGCGCCCATGCCGACGGCCTTCTGGCGACGCAGCAGAGTGCCGAGGACGCGGAAGACCACCCTCGCGCCACGGATCATGCCTCCCGGAGTGGACCATGCACGCGAGAGCAGCCAGAAGTCGTCGGTCTTCACCGGCGCGGGCAGCCCGTCCTGCCCGCGCGACGTGCCCCACCACTCACCGAGCGCATGGACGTCGAAGGGCTCGACCTCGATGGCCCTTCCGATCTTGCCGCCCGGCCGCTCTGGGTAGTAGTCCGGGTAGTCGGCGGCACGCGAGAATCGGACGCCGAGTCGCTCAGCGAGGTTCACGAACCCCGCGACGCCGTCGACGAAAGCCTCTTTGCGTGCTCGTGAGGTGGCCGGCCCGGCATCTCCGATGGTCTCCTCGAGGTAGGTCAGAGCCTCATCTCGTGAGTCACTGACCCGGTCGCGGACCATCAGGGGATTGTTCGGCAGCCACAGTCCCCCACCCGACATTGAGCTGCTGCCACCCCAACGGTCGGTGCTCTCCACCATGATCACGGTCATTCCCGCGTCCGCTGCTGTCACTGCCGCGACGAGTGCCGCAACTCCGGTGCCCCCCACGACGACGTCATACGTCTCGTCCCACTGCCCGTTCATGGCGACTCCATCTGGACCCACCGGCCCCCATTGGCCGATTCGGCATTCTCAGCATGCTCGTGCCGGATGGCTTCCGCAGGCAGAACGCGGGAATGCCGGGACGGGCTCCATCGGGTGCGACGAGAGCGCCGTTTTGATCGGTGCCGGCGGTCCCAGGACCGGGCCTAGTCGTGACCCTCGTTGGCCTCGACAGTCTCTTGCGCGATCCCGTTGAC
>JADGPB010000464.1 GCA_017882655.1 Propionibacteriales bacterium | reverse complement strand
GGCCTGACCGTGCACCCGATCCGTGCGTTCCGGGCCGCGGTCCTCAACGTCAGCGCCAGTGGCGCCAGCCTGATCGCGCTGGTGCCCTTCTACCTCGTGTTCGTGAACGCGCTGAAGACGCAGCCGGAGGCGAGCTCGATGGGCGTCGAGCTGCCGCTGAACCCCCAATGGGCCAACTTCGGCACGGTCGTCGACCAGGGCAAGCTGGTGACGGCGTTCCTCAACAGCGTCGTCTACTCGCTCGGGGGGACGGTGCTCGCCGTCCTGGTCTCCGCGCTCGCCGCATATGTGCTCGCGCGGCATCGGACCCGCCGGCACCAGATCATCTACCTCCTACTGATCATGGGCATCGCGATCCCGACCAACTTCGTGACGCTGATGAAGGTCATGCAGGTCACCCACCTGATCGACTCGCAGATCGGGATGATCCTGCTGTACGCGGCCACCCAGATCCCGTTCAGCGTCTTCCTGATCTACGCCTTCGTCGACTCCCTGCCGAGGGAGCTCGACGAGGCGGCTTTCATCGACGGCTGCTCGCCCACGCGGACCTTCTTCTCGGTCGTCTTCCCGATCCTGACACCCGTGCTGGTCACCTGCGGGGTCCTCAGTATCCTCAACATCTGGAACGAGTTCCTGATGCCGCTGTACTTCCTGAACAGCACGAGCCGTTGGCCGATGACCCTTGCGGTCTACAACTTCTTCGGCCAGTTCCAGTCCGATTGGAGCCTGGTCTCCGCGGACATCGTGTTGACGATTCTGCCGGTGATCCTCATCTACATCGTCGCGCAGCGCTGGATCCTGTCGGGCGTTTCCGCAGGCGCGGTGAAGGGATAGCCGTGGTGGACCCGTCCGCTCGAGACCGCATCGCCAGCCTGACAGCCACCCGGGCAGGCCGCCGATGAGGATCCTGTCCCACGAGGTCGGCCCTGACGGCCTCACCATCCGCACCGACGGGGGGCTGCTCGCCCTGAACCCGCGGACCGACCGGACGGTCCGCGTCCGGTTCACGCTCGCGGATGCGTTCAGCCAGAAACCCAGCCTGACCGTGGTTCCCGTTGGTGCCCAGTCGCCGCCGGTCTCGTTCTCCGTCGCCGACGGCCCGGGCTGCCTCATCCTCACCACCGATGCCATCACGATCGAGGTGGCGCGCGAGACGGCCGCGCTCACGTACCGGACGATCGACGGCACCGTGCTGACCCGTGAGCCGGCTCGCGGCGGCAAGACGCTCGCTCCGGTCCAGGTCCTGCGGTCGGATTTCGACGGCGCCACCCCTCACGAGAGCCGCGAGAACGTGGACGGCGTGCGGATCGACGTGGACGGCATCCGCCAGGTGGTGGATCGCACGGCCTTCCACGCGCGGCTCGAGTTCTGCTGGGCCGACGGCGAGGCGCTGTTCGGGCTCGGTTCGCACGAGGAGGGCATGTTCAACCTCCGGGGCCAGCACCAGTACCTCTACCAGCAGAACCTCAAGGTGGCCATACCTGTCGTGGTGTCCACCCGCGGCTACGGCGTCTTCCTGGACTGCGCGTCACTGGTGACCTTCCACGACGACGCGTTCGGGTCGTACCTCTGGGCCGACGTCGACGAAGAGCTGGACTACTACGTGATGTTCGGTCCGAGCTTCGATCGGGTGGTAGCCGAGTTCCGGGGGCTGACCGGACACGCGCCCATGCTCCCGCGATGGGCCTTCGGCTACGTCCAGTCGAAGGAACGCTACGAGAGCGAGGCGGACCTGCTGGCCGTCGCCCGCGAGTACCGCCGTCGCGGGCTGCCGCTGGACTGCGTCGTGCTCGACTGGAAGTCATGGACGGGACCAGCGTGGGGCCAGAAGTCGCTGGATCCGGTGCGCTTCCCGGATCCAGTTGGGATGACCCGCGAGCTGCACGCTCTCGGTGTGCGCGTGATGGTGTCGATCTGGCCCACCATGCGGCCCGGCGGCGATGACTGGTGCGAGCTCAAGGCCCGGGGCCAGCTGCTCGGCAACCAGGCGACCTACAACGCCTTCGACCCAGCCGCCAGGGCCACCTACTGGTGCCAGGCGGACCGCGGCCTCTTCTCGCACGGGATCGACGCGTGGTGGTCGGATTGCACCGAGCCGTTCGAGGCTGACTGGAGCGGCGCCGTCAAGCCCGAGCCCGAGGCGCGCCTCCTGATCAACACCGACGAGGCGAAACGGTATCTCGACCCGGGGCAGATCAATGCCTACTCCCTGGTCCACGCGCAGGGGCTGTACGAGGGGCAGCGGTCCGCCGGCGGCGAGAAGCGGGTGCTGAACCTCACCCGGTCGGCCTTCCCGGGCCAGCAGCGGTACGGGACGGTGACCTGGTCCGGCGACACCAGCGCAACCTGGGAGACGCTCCGCAGGCAGATCGCCGACGGGCTCAACTTCTGCGCCACCGGCATGCCGTACTGGACCACAGATGTGGGCGGCTACTTCGCGGCCCGGCGTCCGGACCTGTGGTTCTGGGCCGGCGACTTCGACGGCGGCATCGACGACCTCGGCTACCGGGAGCTGTACCTGCGGTGGTTCCAGTACGCGGCCTGGCTCCCGATGCTGCGCTCGCACGGCACCGACACGCCGCGCGAGGTCTGGCGCTTCGGCGACGCGGGGGAGACGATCTACGATGCCCTTGTGAGCGCGCTGCGGCGCCGGTACCGCCTGCTGCCGTACATCTACTCGCTGGCGGGCTGGACGACGCGTTGGGCA
>JADGPB010000463.1 GCA_017882655.1 Propionibacteriales bacterium | reverse complement strand
GGGCGCGCGTCGGGGATGCCGTGGCAGATGACCTCGTTCACCGACGTACAGATCGACTTCGGGAAGCCGCGGTAGTCGAGGGCCGACGGGTACGCGCCGTGGTCGCACATGAACTCGTGCGCCACCCGGTCGAGCTCGTCGGTGGTCACGCCCGGCGCGATGTGCTTGGCCGCCTCGTACATCGCCTGCGCCGCGATCTTGCCCGCGACCCGCATCTTCTCGATCGTCTCGGCGCTCTGTACGTGTGACCCGGTGTAGCGCTTGGGCGCAGGCCTTCCCACGTACTCCGGTCGCTGGATCGACAACGGGACGGTACGCAGGGGGGACACCGGGTAAGGTTCGACACGACTCACGAACGGGCATCCTACCCATCGCCAGGAGGAGATCATGGCGCACGGCGAGTGGTACTGGTGCCTCAAGCACCACGCAGTCGAGCCCTATGAGGGCTGTCGCAGCGAGGAACGGCTCGGGCCGTACGCCACGGAGGTCGAGGCCTCGCATGCGCTCGAGAAGGTCGCCGAGCGCAACAAGGAGTTCGACCACGACCCACGCTTCAACGACGTCGACGAGAACGGGGATCGCGTCGAGGGCTGGAGCCCGTTCAACCCATGACCGTCGCCGAGCGCCACCGCCGCCAGCTCGAAGAGGCGCTGGTCAGCGCACAGGCGACGCTCGCCGCTGCCGGTCTCGAGGTACGGGCGGAGCCGTCAGAGCTGGGCCTGGCCCGGCTGATCATCGCGGGGGAGCGTGCCTCGCTGGCGATGTCCAAGGATCTCGTCGCTCTCGCGACGCGACTGCTGGCGCAACGGCTGGCCACCGCGCGGCCGGGTCGTACGGTCGAGGTCCGCGTCCCTCCGTACGCAGCGGTGCAGGTCGCCCACGGCCACGGGCCGACGCACACGCGGGGCACGCCGCCGAGCGTGGTGGAGACCGACCCGCTGACGTTCCTCCGGCTCGCGACGGGGGACCTCACCTGGGAGTCAGCCGTCGCCTCCGGCGTACGGATCAGCGGCGTGCACGCCGATCTGTCCGACGTGTTCCCGTTCGGCTGAGGCTCAGAGCTGGGGCAGCAGGTGCTGCAGCTCCCACGGGGTGACCTGGCGGCGGAACGACTCGAACTCCGCCCGCTTGTTGCGCAGGAAGTAGTCGAAGACGTGCTCGCCGAGCGTCTCTGCGACGAGCTCGGAACGCTCCATCGTCCGTACAGCCTCGTCGAGGTTCTTGGGCAGCGGCTTGATGCCCATCGCGCGGCGCTCGGCCTCGGTGAGCTCCCACACGTCGTCCTCGGCGCCCGGAGGCAGCTCCATGCCCTGCTCGATGCCGCTCAGGCCGGCCGCCAGGATCAGCGCGTACGCGAGGTACGGGTTGCAGGCGGAGTCGAGCGTGCGGACCTCGACGCGTGCTGACGCGCCCTTCGTGGGCTTGAGCGCCGGTACCCGCACCATCGCCGAGCGGTTGTTGCGGCCCCAGCAGATGTACGAGGGCGCCTCGGCGCCGTAGGCGAAGCGTGCGTACGAGTTGACCCACTGGTTCGTCACGGCGGTGATCTCAGCCGCGTGGTACAGCACGCCGGCGACGAACTGCCGGGCCACGTTGGAGAGGTGGTACTCGGCGGAGGCGTCGAAGAACGCGTTGTGGTCGCCCTCGAACAGCGACACGTGGGTGTGCATCGCGGAGCCGGGCGCATCGGCCAGCGGCTTCGGCATGAACGAGGCGTGGATCCCCTGGGACGCCGCGACCTCTTTGACGACGACGCGGAACGTCATGATGTTGTCGGCCATCGTCAGCGCGTCGGCGTAGCGCAGGTCGATCTCGTGCTGGCCGGGACCGCCCTCGTGGTGGCTGAACTCGACCGAGATGCCCATCTCCTCGAGCATCGTGATCGTCTTGCGCCGGAAGTCGCTGCCCTCGCCGAGCGTCGTGTGGTCGAAGTAGCCGCCGTTGTCGAGCGGTGTCGGCGGCTTCGTGAAGTCGGTCTGCGGCTCGAAGAGGAAGAACTCGACCTCGGGGTGCGTGTAGAACGTGAAGCCCTTGTCTCCGGCCTTGCGCAGGGCCCGCTTGAGGACGTAGCGGGGGTCGGCGTACGACGGGGAGCCGTCAGGGAGGCTGATGTCGCAGAACATGCGAGCTGTCGGCTGCGCGTGGTCGCGCCACGGCAAGATCTGGAAGGTCGACGGGTCCGGATGGGCCACCATGTCCGCCTCGTAGCGGCGGGCGAAGCCCTCGATCGCCGAGCCGTCGAACCCGACTCCCTCCGCGAAGGCACCTTCGACTTCGGCGGGAGAGATGGCGACGGACTTGAGGTATCCGAGGACGTCGGTGAACCACAGCCGGACGAACCGTACGTCGCGCTCTTCCATAGAGCGCAAGACGAACTCTGTCTGCTTGTCCATGGCGCATATCCTGCCGTGTCTGTGTTTCGGCTGCGTTACTCCGCTCTATCCTGCGTTCGTGAGGCTGGTGACGAGCGAAGGGGATCTTGCCCGGAAGGGGTTCGCCGAGCCTGCCCGCGCCGTACGCCAGATCGAGGCCCTGAGCGCCCACGCGGAGGGCGACGTGGCCTTCCTCGTCGATGAGGCCTCGCGGACCCTGGAGCCCGACCTCGCCCTGACGACGCTGGTCGAGCTCGTCGGCAACAACCCGTCGCTCGTAGGCGCGCTCGTCGGCGATCAGCCATTCATGCGGCGGGTGCTGGCGGTGCTGGGCGGATC
>JADGPB010000462.1 GCA_017882655.1 Propionibacteriales bacterium | reverse complement strand
GCGGAGCGCGAGTAGTAGCCGCTCTTCTGGACCATGACCTTCTCAACGCCGAGCTTGGCGGCGAACTGATCCGCGAACCAGGCTCCGGGGTTGATCTTGTCGATCCTCACGTGACCGAAAGCGTCGCGCGCGACGTCCTTACCGGCCGCTTCGAGCTGGGCGACGATCGAGTCGATCCCGGCGCCCTCCGAGATGAAGATCGTCACGTTGCCGACCTCGTCCATCACCGTGCGGAGGCGCTCGGCCTCGGCGTCGATGTCGATCACGGCCTCAGGCACGAAGACGGCATGTACGTCCCAGGCGGCCTTCGACAGGCCGATCTCGGGAAGCCACTGCTCCGTCGCGAGCCACTCGCGGTACTTCTTGGCTGTCGCTGCGGTCAGCCAGCCACAGTGGCGTCCCATGACCTCGTGGACGATGAGCATGCGGGAGCCGGAGTTGTGCTCGGCGACGATGTTCTTCGCGAACCGCGCCCCCATCTCCGCGGCCGTGTCGGCGCCGAGGGACTGCTTGATCGGGATCACGTCGTTGTCGATGGTCTTCGGGAGACCGACCACGGTGAGTCCGTAGTTGTTCTCGGCGAGGAACGCGGCGAGGTCGGCGGCTGTGGTGTTGGTGTCGTCGCCACCGATGGTGTGGAGCACGTCGACGCCGTCAGCCACGAGGCGGTCAGCGGCCACCTTGAGCGGGTTCTCGCCCGCCTTGACCAGCCCACGCTTCACGAGGTCCTTGACGTTGGTGAGCTTGACGCGGGAGTTGCCGATCGGGGAGCCGCCGAACTTGTGCAGCAGCGCGGCGTTCGCGCGGACCACGTCGGTGACGGTGATGGAGTCGCCAGTCAGCAGGCCCTGGTAGCCGTGCTTGTAGGCGATGATCTCGACCTCCGGCGCGAGCTGCGTGTAGCGCTCGATGAGCCCGCCGATGGCGCTGGACAGACATGGGGCGTAGCCGCCCGCAGTGAGGAGCGCGACCTTCGCGACCATGGATGACCTCCGGTTGTGTGTAGGAACCGAAGGACAGCCTAGTCAAAAGAGCGTTCCTAGCCTGGCGCGACGTGACGACCCATTCACCCGCAGCGGCAACCTTCATCGAGTCTTGGTCCGGGGGCGGTCGGAGCCAGGTACTGTGTCGGCACCTGTACGCCTCAAGGTGGAGGACCACGGAACATGACGCAAGCGCCCGACCTGCCTGCCGACATCGTCAGCCCCGACCCCGACATCGCGGCGGGGTACCGCGTCCCCGACTGGGACGCCATCGCCGGCCCGGCCTCTGAGGACTTCCGGACCTTCTGGGAGGACCGCGCCAAGGAGCTCGAGTGGTACGAGCCGTGGAAGGAGGTTCTGGACGACTCGGACGCCCCGTTCTACAAGTGGTTCACCGGCGGCAAGGTCAACATCGTCCACAACTGCGTCGATCGGTGGCTGACAGGACCGCACCGGAACAAGCTGGCCCTGATCTGGGTCTCCGAGGACGGCACCCAGACCCGGACGTTCTCGTACTACTCGCTCAACCGTGAGGTCATGACCTGGGCGAACGTCCTCAAGTCGATGGGCGTCCGCAAGGGCGACCGCGTGACGATCTACCTCCCGCGGATCCCCGAGATCGTGTTCGCGATGCTCGCCTGCGCGAAGCTGGGCGCGGTCCACTCCGTCGTGTTCGCCGGGTTCTCGTCCGACGCCCTGAAGGAGCGGATCCTCGACTCCGAGTCACGGCTCGTGATCACCGCCGACGGCTCGTGGGTGAACGGCAAGGTGTTCGAGCTGAAGACCATCGTCAACGACGCCGTACGTCACGCACCGACCGTCGAGAACATCCTGGTGGTGAAGCGGACAGGCACCGACGTCGCCATGGACCCGCTGCGCGACCACTGGTTCGGGGATCTCGAGACGCTGCCGATCGCCAAGGGTCAGTGCGCGACCGAGGTGCTCGACGCCGAGGACCCGCTGTACATCCTGTACACGTCGGGCTCCACGGGCCGGCCCAAGGCGATCCTCCACACCCACGGCGGCTACATGGTCGGCACGTACACAACGCTGCGGTACGTGTTCGACATCCGCGACGAGGACCGCTGGTGGTGTACCGCGGACCCCGGATGGGTAACCGGCCACTCCTACGTCGTCTACGGCCCGCTGCTCAACGGGGCCACATCCTTCATGTTCGAAGGCGGCCCGACCTACCCGTACCCGAACCGCTGGTGGCAGCTCATCGAGTACTACGGCGTCAACGTCTTCTACACCGCCCCGACCGCCATCCGCAGCCTGATGCGCTTCGGCGAGGCGTGGCCGAACCGCCACGACCTTTCGTCGCTGCGGCTGCTGGGTTCGGTCGGCGAGCCCATCAACCCTGAGGCGTGGCACTGGTTCCACCGGGTCATCGGCAAAGAGCGCTGCCCGATCATGGACACCTGGTGGCAGACCGAGACCGGATCCTTCCAGATCACCTCGGTGCCCAGCATGCCGCTCAAGCCGGGGTCAGGCGGCAAGCCGTTCTTCGGCCAGGAAGCCGAGATCCTCGACGAGAAGGGGGAGCACGTGCCCGACGGGCATGAGGGCTTCCTCGTCCTCAAGAACCCCTGGCCCGCGATGATGCGGACCCTCTACCAGGATCCCGACCGGTACGTGAAGACGTACTGGTCGACGTACCCGGGCAAGTACCTCACCGGCGACTCGGCGCGCAAGGACTCAGACGGCTACTTCTGGATCATCGGCCGT
>JADGPB010000461.1 GCA_017882655.1 Propionibacteriales bacterium | reverse complement strand
GGGTCGCGTAGTCCTCGTTCGTGAACGGTGAGCCATCCTTTGCGGACCCTCGGCCGTCACCAGGGCAGGGGGGATCCGGTTCGCACGTCAGCGTCCTCGGCTCGACGTCGTGTCGTCCAGGGAATGGGCGGCAGCGCGGAGTGGGAAGGCGAGGATCACGAGCAGGACCCCGGTGAACCATCCGCCGAAAGCGAACGGGACGGGCAGCCAGAACAGGAGAAGAAAGCCGATCACGACCATCGTCCCGGACAGGACGGCGAACAGGCGCATGCCGTAGAGAAAGACGAAGGGAAGGTAGTGCGCCCCGACGATGACCATGCTCGCCGGAAAGAACAGTTCAACATGACCGGCGAGCATCGCCACGACGACCACAAGGCCGATGGGTACCGTAAACGCTATCTGCATCGCCAATGCCGCCATCGGGTGTCCCGCCGGCAACGACGCAGGTCGCCCAGAGAGCCGAATGACGAGCGTCGTCACCGGGAAGATCAGAACCCCGCCGAAGAAGAGCGTGGCGACAGCAGCCGGAGGGGACACCCAAGTGGCCACTGCAGCGGCCACCAGCCACACCGCTCCGGACACGAGTTGACCGTAGAACCCACCCGCATAAAGGCGGCGTACATCGCCTTGAGCTTCGGCTATCGACATGGCGGCCTTCCCTCATGTGCCCGCAGGCGACACGTTTGGTATGTTCTACTTGTTATACAAGTCAGATCGTGTGATCGATGGAGGGGCGATGGCCACGGAGGAGACCCACTACGGGCCGGAGGGTCGCGCCTTCTACGGCGCGGTGACCGTCAGCGAACGAGGGCAGGTCGTCATCCCGGCCGCCGCGCGGCGCGACTTCAACCTCAAGGCGGGCGACAAGCTGCTCGTCCTGGGCGACCCCGCCCAGGGGCTGGCCTTCATCACGTTCGATGCCATGGGGAAGCTGTTCGCCGCGAACCCCCTGATGGCCCAGGACCTCGGCCCGAGGGTCGAGGGCACCACCCCCAAGGAGGAAAAATGAGCGCGGTCGTCTGTGATGACGTGGTCAAGCAGTACCAGGACGTCAGGGCCGTCGACGGCGTCAGCTTCGAGATCCACGAGGGTGAGATCTTCGGGATGATCGGCCCCAACGGCGCAGGCAAGACCACTCTCATGGAGTGCGTCGAGGGCCTGCGCCACCATGACTCCGGTCGCATCGACGTCCTGGGACACGACCCTGCGAAGGCTTCGGCGACGCTGAAGGAACGCATCGGCATACAACTCCAGGCGTCCTCGCTACCTTCACGGATCAAGGTTCGTGAGGCGTTCGACTTGTTCGCCTCCTTCTACCCCCGCCCGGTCGACACGGGAGTGCTGCTGGACCGGATGGGCCTGACCGAGAAGGCCGGCTCCTACGTCGCGAAGCTCTCGGGCGGCCAGCGCCAGCGCGCCTTCATCGGCCTCGCGCTGATCAACGATCCCGACCTGGTCTTCCTGGACGAGCTGACCACCGGCCTGGACCCGCAGGCACGTCTAACCATGTGGGACGTCATCCGGGATATCCGCGACGAGGGCAAGACCGTCTTCCTCACCACCCACTTCATGGACGAAGCCGAGCGCCTGTGCGATCGAGTGGCCGTCATGGACCGCGGCAAGATCGTTGCGCTGGACACCGTGGACGCGTTGATCAGGTCCATCGGCAGCGGCACCAAGGTCGCCTTCTCGCCCGACGGCCCCGCTCCCATCGCCGCTCTCGAGGCGGTCGCCGGCGTCACGCGCGTGGACGAGTACGGCGACCAGGTCATCATCCAGGGGGACGGCGACCGCCTCCTCCGGGACGTTCTCGACGCGCTATCGGCTGCGGGCCAGAACGCCCACAACCTCAAGACCGAGCAGCCCACGCTCGAAGACGTGTTCCTGGCCCTCACCGGCCGCAAGCTCCGGGAAGGGGAGAACTGATGCGCGCCTATCGACAACTCGTCACGACCCAGCTCAAAATCACCCTTCGCGACCCGGCCGACCTGTTCTTCGCGTTGATCTTCGGGCCCATGCTCGTGCTCGCGCTCGGCGTCATCTTCGGCAACAAACCACTCCCCGAGTTCCATGGGTTGGGCTACCTCGACGGAGCCCTCGCTCCGTTCGCCGCGATGGTCGTCGCCATTGTCGGTCTGATGTCGGTCCCGATCGACATCGTCACCCAGCGCGAGTCCGGCACACTGCGCCGACTCCGGGCCACCCCCCTCAGCCCCCGCGTGTACATCGCCGCCGACGTCACGGTCCGCTTCATCATCACCTTCGTCGGCACCATGCTCGCGTTCGCGGTGGGCATGATCGGCTTCGGCGTCCGGCCGATCGGCAACTTCGGTTGGGTGGGGCTGGCGGCATGCCTCGGGTGCGCCGCATTCCTGGCGCTCGGCTATGCCCTCGCGTCGATCTATCCAACCCAGGGGGTTGCGATGGCCGTCGGCAACATCCTCCTGATCGTCCTGCTGATGATGTCGGGAGCCATGGTGCCGCGCGCGGTCTTCTCGCCGACGACTCAACACATCTCCGACTTCTCTCCCCTCACCCAATTCGTCACGCTGCTACGGGGGCTATGGAACGGAGAACCCTGGGGCTCACTCTGGGTTCCCGTCGTGGTGCTCGGGGTCATGCTGGTCGTCTGCACCGCCGTCGCCACGAGACTGTTCCGCTGGGAGCCTGCCGGCACCCCTTGAACGCGCGACCTGGTACTTGGACTCACGTTCA
>JADGPB010000460.1 GCA_017882655.1 Propionibacteriales bacterium | reverse complement strand
GCGCCCGTGCAGGGCGCGTGGCACTGGTTCAGCGATCGTCGGGTCGACTTCAGGCCGAAGAGCTTCTGGAGCCCCGGGACCACGGTCGCGATGGTCGCCAACTTCGACCACGTGGGCGACGGCTACGGCCGGTACGGCACCAACGCGTACACGAGGACCTTCACGATCGGCGACGACATCGAGACCCACGTGTACGTCGACCAGCACAAGACCGTCGTGACCAAGAACGGTCAGGTCATCCGCACCATGCTCAGCGACGCCGGAAACCCGACGTTCCCCACCTGGGACGGCACCATGGCCGTCGTGGACAAGGCGCCGAGCGTCCGGATGACCTCGTGCAGCGTCGGCATCGCCTGCAACCCCAGCGACCCCAACTTCTACGACCTGACGTTGCCCTGGGACGTGGAGATCACCTGGTCGGGCACCTATCTGCACTACTCAACCGGCGACCCGAACCCGGGCCACGGCTACGGCTCGCACGGGTGCGTCCACCTGTCGTTGACCGACTCCCAGTGGTTCTACAACCTGTCCAAGCCGGGTGACCCGGTGACCGTCACCGGCTCGCCCCGTGGCCCGGCCGCGGGCGACAACGGGTACGCGGACTTCAACGTGTCCTGGACCGACTGGCTCGCCGGCAGCGGCATGGGGGAGTTCACGACTCCGGTCTGAGGGCCAGATCGTTCAGCGCGGGTTGCGTGCCCATGCCCCTTGCCTTGAACAGCGACTTACATGGTTGGCATCGTCTCGTGCTGCTCAGTCGGTGGCCGCGGCGTCGTGCGCGCTCCTGCTGCGAGGGTCATTGCTCTAGTCGAGAGAGATAGGGCGGGCGTATGGTTCGCATCGGCGACGCTGGGGGGCCAGCCCGATCCGCAGGCGAAGTGGAGGACCGGGATGAGGAGCTCAGCACCTTGGTGGCGTGGGCTGGTACTTGCCCTGACGCTGCTCGTCGTGGCAGGTTGCGCGGCTCAGACACCGTCGGTCACGCCGGTGACCGGTCCAGCGACCAGTGTGGACGTTCCTCAGCGGGAGGACGCGGCCTTCGGCGACGTAGTGGTCGGCACCGGGCTGGACTCCGGTACCGCTGCCTTCATGATGCTGGCTGGATCCACCCTGAAAGTCGTCGACGGGCATACCTTCGTGGTCCGTCAAGCATTTCCGAACGGAGCCACCGCCAAGGCCGCCTACCACTTGTACACCGGAGGTGGCGGCGTCCCTGGCCAGCCGCCGTCTGTGACGTCAACTCGGTCGGCCAACGACTTCCGCTTCACCCTCTCCTACGCCCTGGCTCTCGCCGACCTGCCTGCCGACCTGCGCCTGCAGGTTCTCGCTGGCTTGCCTGGCGGTGCGCCTGCCCAGCCGGTCAGGGACGCCGCGCTCGCGGCGCTGGGCCTGGCCAGACCGGCTCTTCCCATCGCCGGTCGTGCAGCCTTGCCGGAAGCCCCGCCACCGCCGTCGACCGTCGACGTGATGGTCGACGGTGTGATCTCCCAGGCTCAGGAATCGGGCATCGACAAGACGGTCAACACCACGCAGCTCGACAAGACCCAGGCCGGGACGTCGTGGGAGGCGTACAAGGCGGGCAAGAAGGTCTGGGACGCCCTCGACGCCAACGCCTCTGTCGCTGACGCCCTCCAGAGCATCAATGCGGCCCGCGATTGCGCCGTGAACCCCACGAACCCTCTCACCCGCCAGCAGTACCAGGACAACCCCGCGGCCAGGGACGCCCTCGTGAAGCAGATCGACGAGATTCATGACGAGGTGACCCAGGACGCAGCTGTGCTGTTCGTCGAACTGTTCACCGACGCTGGCGCGGGCCTGGTAAAGGCCGCACCCTGGCTCGGGCTCATCACCAGCCCGGCCACCAACTACATGAAAGAGAACCTTGGCAGCTCCATCAGCGGGAGAGTCCGCGCGGCGCAGCAACTCGTACCCCCTTGCCGGAAGATCTCCTATCGGGTCACCGGCGGCGGGGGTGGGGTGACGGTCAACGCCACCATCGGCTCCGTCAAGGCCCCCTTCACTGTCAACGGTGCTGGCAACGGCTTCGTGGTCACCTTCTCCATGACCCCCGGAGACGCCACCGGCACCTTCGGCAACATCACCTACGAAGGCTCCGGAAGCGGAGTCACGATGAGCGGCACCGGCGAGTACACCATCAGCGGCAAGGACCCCGGCCCCTACCAACTGAAGATGACCGTCAGCGGCTGCGTCGACGGCGGCCAGTGCAGCACCAACACCGACACCTGGATACTGACACCACAGACAACCCCGTAGCGCCGACATCACCAGGGGCAGTCCCGCCGTTTCTGCGACGGTCTCGAGGTCAGCCGACGGTTTCGAGCGTCACGGCGCGTGGACGAGAGAGTTCAGCCAGGTCGTGAGCGTGGCGTCGGCGGGAGGGGCGCCGTAGATGGTCAGGGCAGCGCCGCTGTAGGTCGTGATGTTCCGCTGGCAGGCGGCGGGCGTCCCGCCCGTGAACGTCTGGGTGGCGACTGCCTGGGCGGTCAGCGCGGAGTACACGGTGACGACTCGGGTCTTCTGAAAGCGGGTGACCGTCGCCTTACCCGCAGTGCCCGTATAGGGACAGACCTCGACCTGCTGGTTGTCGCCGTCCTTGACGTACGCGACGCGTTCGAGGAAGCGCAGCGCGGGCGGCTCCCCGGGAGCGCAGGTGTAGGCACCGGTGCCAAGGATGACGAGGGGATGGAAGCCCGCGG
>JADGPB010000055.1 GCA_017882655.1 Propionibacteriales bacterium | reverse complement strand
GCGTGCAGCTGCCTCGGTGGCGGCAGCGGCCAGGGCCTTCATCGGATCGGCCACCAGTCGCAGGTCGAGGTCGCCGCGGCTGTGACGTACAGACCGGGGCGCGCGAAGGCCCGGCGCGATCGACGGGAGCAACCTCGCCGCGTACTCGATCACGGCGCCCGGCACGCGGAAGCCGTCCGTGAGCTCCGTGATGGCCGCGTCGGGCTTGCCGAGGTGGCCGAGCGCCACGACCCAGTCGCGCGCGCCCCACGGCGTGGTGGCCTGTGCGAGATCGCCCAGCACGGTGATCGACCCCGTCGACGCGCGCCTGCCCACTGCCCGCAGCGCCATGGGGGACAGGTCCTGCGCCTCGTCGACGATGACGTGGCCGACCGAGGGGGTGCGGTCGAGCAGGTCCGCCAGCTCGTCGAGCAGCGGCAGGTCGGCGGACGACCACGCCGCCGCGCCGGCTGTACGGGAGGGCTTGGGCCAGATCAGCGCCGCCTGCTCGGCGGGGGTGAGCGTGCCCTCGGCGACCGCGGCGAGCGCGTCGGCCGTCGCGAGCAGCCGGTGCAGCACGCCGGCCGGCGTGATCGCCGGCCACACCTGTGCGACAAGGGCCTTCACCGGCGCCGACCGCGCCACAGTGTTCTGCACACGGTCGTCAGTCGTCTCGCCCGTCGCCTCGAGCCGCAGCAGCACCTCGTGGGCGAGTCGTTGCGGAAGGAGCTTGCGGCCCGCCTCGTACCGCACCCCTCGTGCCTGCAGCGACTCGACGGCAGCGGCGACCAGCTGCGCCGGTATACGGACGACGCGCGATCCGTACGGGACGACGAGGGGGCCGGTCGGCTCCGCCAGCGAGCCCCAGACCGCGCGGCGCAGGATGTCGGCGAGACGTGCGTCGCCCTTGAGCATGGCCACCGCTGAGTGGTCCGTACCGCGGACCTTCGCGCCGGTCGCCTCGACGAGCAAGCCGTCGGCAGTGGTCTGGCGGGCGTCGATCTCGCCAAGGGCAGGCAGGACGTCGCCGATGTAGCCGAGGAACGACTCGTTCGGGCCGACGACCAGCACTCCGGAACGGGACAGCTGGTCGCGATGCGCGTACAACAGGTAGGCGGCGCGATGCAGCCCGACGGCTGTCTTGCCCGTACCGGGCGCGCCCTGGATGCAGAGGCTGGTCGTCAGGTCCGTACGCACCAGGACGTCCTGGTCCGGCTGGATCGTGGCGACGATGTCGCGCATCGGACCGGTACGCGGCCGTTCGATCTCCTCGGCGAGCAGGCGCGACCCGGTGTCCGAGACCGAGGTGAGGTCCTCGTCCTCGTACGCGGTGATCTCGCCGTGCCGGAACCCGAAACGCCGCCGCATGGCCACGCCCATCGCGTCGCCGGTCCGTGCGCGGTAGAACGGCAGCGACATCGGCGCGCGCCAGTCCATGACGAGCGGCTCGCCGCCAAGCTCGCCGGTGACGTGGCGGCGCCCGATGTACAGGCGTTCGTCCAGCTCGGCGCCCAGCGCGATGGCGTAGTCGAGGCGACCGAAGAACAGCGGTACGGACGGGTCGTCCTCCAGGGACCGCATGCGGCGGTAGAGGGTCTGTTTCAGGTACTGCGTGGAGACCGCGTCGCCGCCCACGGCGTTCTCTACGCGGGTGGTGGCTTCGCGCATGCGGTGCAGCGCGGCGCGGGACTCGATGAGGTGGCGGCGTTCGGAGGAGAGGACGGGATCGTGCGAGGACATGGACCACTCCAGGTCGAGCTGTTTCATGCGTTGCCGAGGGGGCTCGCCAAGGCGAGTCATGAAGAGGGCAGACGCGAGACATTAGTCGCGCGCCAAAGGTCGTGTCGAATCAGCGGCCGAGGCCCTCGACGACCTCGGCGCCGGGCAGATGGGCGAGTACGGGTCCGGCGATGAGCAGCTTCGAACGGCGCAGGCCGGAGCCGATGCAGACCACGTCCTCGGCCGTGAGTGCCGCGTCGATCAGCAGCCGCCACGACGCGGGCAGGCCGACCGGGGTGATCCCGCCGTACTCCATGCCCGACTCCGCCACGGCGCGGTCCATGGACAGGAACGATGCCTTGCGGACGTCGAGCTCACGCCGCACCAGGTTGTTGACGTCCGCGCGGGTGTTCGCCGCGACGAGGCAGGCAGCGATGCGCTCGTCGCCGGCACGGGTCCCGGCGACGAGCACGCAGTTCCCGCTCGACGAGAGCGGAAGGTCGAAGGCCGCGGTGAGGGCAGCCGTGTCGGCGAGGTCAGGGTCGATCTCGCAGACCGCCACCTGATCTGCGTACGGCCACGCACCGAGCGCGTCGGCCGTAGCCGAGGCAACGAGGTCGAGCCGTTCAAGCACGGGCAGCGAGATCAGCGATCCGAGGACGGGCAGGGTCACGGCCCCACCGTACAAACCGTCCGTCGACGAAGCCACTCGGCGCGTCGCCGTAGGCTGGCGGGCATGGCCGAGCTGTTCCGCACCCGAGGGTCAGCGGTGCCGCCTGAGCAGCGTGCGTTCCGGACGCGCCGGGCTGTACGGGTGGTGGTGCTGGCCGGCGAGGTTGAGGTCGACGTTCGCGTCCTGATGTTCCACGACCGTGACCCGGGGATTCGCGGATCCGGCTGGTGGGTGCTTCCAGGCGGGGGGATCGATGGTGGCGAGACGCCACGTGAGGCCGCGCGGCGGGAGCTGGCCGAGGAGTCGGGGTACCTCGTCGACGACGCCGACCTGTACGGACCGGTGGCGGTGCGTGTCGCGCTGCACGGCTACAGCGATCAGGTGACCGAGCAGTCGGAGGAGATCTTCGTCACGTACGTGTCGCAGCCGTACGACGTGGACATCTCGGGACACACCGACTTCGAGCGCCTCTCCGTACAGGGCCACTCCTGGCGCGGCGTCGACGAGTCGTTCGTCGACCCGGTCTGGCCGGCCGATCTCGCACGCCTCGTGGCGATCACGCGGGAGCCGGAGTCGTGGCCGGTCGATCTCGGAGTGGTGGAGGAGAGCGTCGTGCCGGTGGCGCACGGCCACCGCTGAGCAGCGATCAGATCGGCTGGCGGGAGGCCTGATCGGTGGCTGCGCTGGTGGCTGTGTCCTGAACTCCTGCGGACGAGACGGTGGTGGCTTCGCTCGATGGGTCCGTCGGTACCGACGGCGATGTCGGTGGCTCGGAGGGTGCAGTTGTCGTCTCCACCGGGGTTGCACTCGTGGCCGGGGCCGTCGTAGGAGCCGGAGCAACGGTCACGGTCGCCGTCGCCGGTGGCACAACGAGGAGGCTGCGCCACTCGCCTTGGTTGCCTGACGTGTCGATCGCCGAGACCTGGATCGACACGTTGGTCGTGCGATGAGCCCAAGACACGGTCGCCCGCGTATCGGCCGTCTGGAGCGTCGTGAAGCCGTTGCCTCTCACGACGTACAGCTTCACCGCCACGTTGTCCTGACTCATGTCCCAGGCGATCGCGATGGCGGCGTCGCCGTTGGAGACGAGACGGAGGTTGGACACGGCGGACGGGGGACGCGTGTCTGGGGTGGTCGAACTGGCGACTGAAGTGGGCGCTGTCCAGACCGGCATCTTCGCCGTGGACGGCTTCGCAGAGGGTGCTACAGCGGCCGTTCGGGAGATGCCAGGATCGTTTGCCTGGGGCACCGCCACAATGCCGCTGAGGGCTCGAGGCACAGCAATAACGGTCGCACCGATCCCGAGCGCGGCCATAAGGAGAACCTGCCAATGCCGAGGCACCCGGCAAGCGTATCGGGAATAGCTTTCCTAAGCGATTCCTCTGCCGGATTGGTCACCTTTGGCGGGTGAATTCAGACTGCAGGACGATCTCCACTACGGATGGAGATGACCTGTACGACGAGTCCGAAGACGATCAGCAACCAGCAGCTCCACACCGATGCCGTGTCCATCGACTCCCACGCGAGCATCGCGTCGGACGTACCGATCAGGCCGCCGGCGCCCGCGACTCCGACGATCACCAGCGCGAGGATCACTCCCATCTTCACGATCCGACGACGGTAGTTCACCTGTCCGGTGAGGAAGAGCGCGATGACGAGCAGCACGGGCGAGAGGTAGCTGATGACCCCGCCGAGCAGCAGGGTGATGATGAGCCCCCAGGAGAGTCCCTCGGCGACGGAGGCGACGGTGAGGGGGACGTGCATCTGGTTCGAGTCGTACGTCGTCGGCGGGCCGAACCACTGCGGCGTACCGGGGGCGGGGAAGCCCTGCGCCGGCTGCGGCGGAGGGTACGCACTCGTCACCGCCTGGTCGGGCGTCCACGTGATGGGTGCCGCCGGCAGTGCGACTGCCTGCGTCGAGTGGGCGGATCCCCACGCCGAGCTGGCGGTCACGACGGCCGACACGACCTGGAATGGTTCCACCGGGTCGCGGGTCGGCGCGGTGGTGGGTACGAGCGCGGCTAGGGGCGGTACGGGATCGCGCGGCTGGTCGAACCGGGCCGGCGGCTCAGCGGGCGCGCCAGCGGACGGATCTGCGGACGGCGGCGCGACGCTGAGCGGCTCGATCGCGGGTGCGACGAAGCCGGTCGGCCATTCGACCGGCGCGTACTCCGGTCCGTCCTCCCATGTCGCCACGGCGCCATGCTACCCACGGGGAGGCTGACCGCCCGTCTTCGCGACATCAATCGGCTGTTGTGCGTCTGTGCACCTCGGTAGGCTGTGTCGCAAGATCTGAGCGGAACCACGAGATGACTAGGAGGCGGTGTGCCCGTCGGCAAAGTGCGTTTCTACGACGCCGAGAAGGGATTCGGCTTCCTCACCAAGGATGAGGGGGGCGACGTTTACGTGCGCTCCTCCGTCCTGCCACCAGGCGTGACCAGCCTGAAGCCCGGCCAGAAGGTCGAGTTCGGTGTGGTCGAGGGCCGCAAGGGCGAGCAGGCGCTGTCGCTGCGGGTCCTCGAGGCGCCGCCGTCGCTGTCGAAGGCGCAGCGGAAGTCGCCCGAGCAGATGGCCGTCATCTCCGAGGACCTCATCAAGATGCTCGACCACATCGCGACCTCGTACCGCCGGGGACATCACCCGGAAACCAAGGCCGCGCAGAAGGTTGCCCAGATGCTCAGGGCGGTGGCCGACGAGCTCGAGCTCTGAATAGAGACTTGTGCGCTGCATTCGTGAGGTTTAGCGTGGGCCTCGACTTGGCACGTGCCAAGGGATCGAGGAACTCGCCATGACGCTGACACTCCCGACACCCCGCATGATCGCGCCCGAGTCCGTACCGGCCTTGCGGTGGGGCGTGATCGGGACCGGTATCGCCGCTCAGTTCGTCGCCGCGATGCAGGAGCACTCCACCCAGCGCGCTGTCGCCGTCACGTCCCGCCATCCCGAGAAGGCCGCGGAGTTCGCTGAGGCCCACGGCATCGCGTCTGTTCACGACTCCGTCGACGCCCTGGTCGCTGATCCCGGCATCGACGCCATCTACGTCGCCACTCCGCACCCGAGTCACCGCGAGCAAGCGCTGGCCGCCATCGCGCACGGCAAGCACGTCCTCATCGAGAAGCCGATCGCCATGTCAGCGGACGAGGCGCGCGAGATCGCCGACGCCGGACGACGCGCTGGGCTCCTGGTGATGGAGGCGATGTGGACGCGGTACCTGCCGCAGTCAGACATCATCCGCCAGGTGCTCGCCGACGGGCTTCTCGGCGAGGTGCACCTCGTCACGGCGGACTTCGGGTTCGTGGCCCCCACCGATCCCACGCACCGGCTCTGGGATCCGGCGCTCGGCGGGGGAGCGCTCCTCGACGCCGGCGTCTACCCGATCTCGTTCGCCTCCTCGGTCCTCGGCGCGCCGTCGCACGTGCACGCCGTCGGCGCGTCCCTCGAGAACGGCGTCGATGCGCGCGCCAACCTGGTTGTGTCGTACGTAGGCGGCGGCGTATCGCTGCTGTCGACGTCGTTGGTGACGTGTCTGCCGGTCGAGGCGCAGATCCTCGGCACAGAGGGGCGTCTCAAGGTGCTCAGCCCGTTCTTCAGCCCGACAGGCGTCGAGCTGACCGTCGCTCGGTCCGCCACCGCCGAGATGGCCACCTGGCGCGACGAGCGGTTCCCGACGATGTACGGGGCCATGGCCGACGAGGCCATCGCGTTCGCCAGCTACGTCGGCGAGGGCCGCACCGAGTCTCCGATCCATTCCCTCGACGAGGTCGTCGCCGTGATGGGGACCATCGACCAGGCCCGTGAGCAGTTGGCCGCTCAACGGACCTCCGGGAGCTGAGCAGGCGGGCTCGGTCGGCATGAGACCCGCTGATTCCGCGGAGAGCGCACGGTCCGTACCGCCTCGTCCGCCCACGATGAGCGACGTGGCGCGTCGTGCCGGAGTGTCGCGTCAGCTCGTCTCGCTCGTACTGCGTCACGAGGCCGGTCCCAGCGCGGCGTCGCGGGAGGCGGTCCTGGAGGCGGTCGCGGACCTTGGCTTCCAAGCGAACACGTCGGCCCAGCTCCTCCGGCAGGAGCGCACCCGACTGATCGGGGTCATGTTCGAGCCTCGGATCACGTTCGAGTCGAGGTTCGTGGAGCGCCTGCTGGAGCGAGCGGCGGGGGAGCGCCTAGGTGTGGTGCTCGGGCCCGTCACCCCGGTACGTACGACCGATGTCGTGGTCACGGAGCTCCTCGGCCACCGTGTCGAGGCGCTGGGCTGCTTCAACCCGGACCCGTCGTCGGCAGCGCTGCGTACGGCGATCGCCAGGATGCCCGTGATCTGGCTCGGCGAGCGGAGCGTCGAGCCGCGGGTGGACGCCGTGCACAGCGACGACGTCGCAGGGCTACGTCTCCTGGTCGAGCACCTGGTCGGGCTCGGACACCGCGACATCGCGTACGCGGGAGGGCTCGGTGGCCGCGTCGGCCCGGACCGTGCCGACGCGTACCGGCGCGCGATGGCGGGGGCAGGCCTCGGGGATCGGATCGACCAGGTGGTCGTCGGCTTCGGCGAGGAGGACGGCGCGGCTGCGGCCACGCTCCTGCTGGCGCGCGACCACCTGCCGACGGCCGTGATCGGCTGCAGCGACCACGTGGGCGCCGCGCTGATCGCGGTGTTCAGCCGTGCCGGCGTACGGGTCCCCGAGGACGTGTCGGTGACGGGCTACGACGACAGCGACATCGCCGCCCTCTCGTACCACGACCTCACCGCCGTACGGCAGGACGCGGACCTGAGCGCTGCGGAAGCGTTGCGTGCGATGACTCGACGGCTCGAGGACCCCAGCGCCGCGCCCCTCGACGTAGCGACACCCGCCACCCTCACCGTGCGAGGCTCGACGGGACCAGCGCGAACGCGTACAGCCAAGGACGGCGGCGGACGGCCAGGGAGCCGTATGGAATGATGACCCAATGACCGTCAGCAAGCTCGATGCGGTGACCGCCGCTGCCGTCGACCTGGCGCGCGCGGCCGCCGAAGAGGCGGCCGAGGCCGCTGGTGACTTCGGTGTCGGTGACTTCCTTGGTGTCACAGCCGAGGGGGAGCGCCTCGTCACCCATGCGTTCGCATGCCTCCACACGGCCTACATCGGTTGGCACTGGGCAGTGACGCTCGTCCGTGCGACCCGCGCCAAGACGCCGACGGTCAACGAAGTCGTGCTGCTGCCGAGCGATGCCGCACTGATGGCCCCGGCCTGGATCCCCTGGGCGGAACGCATCGCTCCTGGAGACCTCGCCCCAGGCATGCTGCTGCCTCTCGGCGACAACGATCCTCGGACCGTACCCGGCTACATCGGCGGTCCGGAGAACGACGAGGACTCCGTCGCGATCCGCGCCGTGGTCCACGAGCTGGGCCTTGGCCGGGAGCGGTTGCTGAGCGATGTCGGTCGCACGCTCGCTGCCCAGCGCTGGAGCGACGGCGACCGCGGGCCCGATGCGGCTTCCTCGAGGCTGGCGCCTGCCCCCTGCGGCACCTGCGCGTTCTTCGTTCGGCTCCGAGGGTCACTCGGCGTCGCGTTCGGCGCGTGCGCCAACGAGAAGTCCCCCTCGGACGGACATGTCGTCAGCATCGAGCACGGTTGTGGAGCTCACTCCGACGTCGTCGCCGAGGCCGCGGCCCCTCTGCCCGATGCGCTCTGGGACACGATCAGCGACGAGGCGTCACTGTTCGACTGACTGCTGCGGAAACGGCGAGAGCCGTCGGCGCTTGCGGTACAGGGTGTACGCGATGAACAGCGCTCCCGCAGCGGTCGCCGTGAGCGCGACCCAGAGCCACCATCCCTGACCACGCGCGGCCAGCAGGGCGTACTGCGACCACAGGAGGACGGTTGCCAGCACTGAGACCCCGGTGCCGACGAGCGCGACCGCGACACCGTCCTCATCGACCGGTTCCACCGGTGCTTGCATCAATGCGTGATGCTCGAGCTCGTCCACGATGTCCACTCTACGGACAATAGGTACCCCGGGTCAGGGTTCGGTCCGGGCTTTCCCTAGGCTGCGCGCCATGGTGCAGAAGTCCCCGAAGGCAGCGACCACTCCTGCCGCGCTCCCTCCCAAGCGGAGTTCCCTTGACCGTTACTTCTCAATCAGTCGGCGAGGGTCCACGATCGGCGCGGAGATCCGCGGCGGTTTGGTGACCTTCGTGACGATGGCCTACATCATCGCCCTGAACCCGTTGATCATCGGCACCGTGCCCGACGTCAACGGGAACCTCATCTCAGGTGCGCCCTACAAGATCGACGGGGTGGTGTCCGGAGCGAACATTGGCGCAGCGATCGGCATGGTCGCCGCGGCGACCGCCCTCATCGCGGCCCTCATGACGATCTTCATGGGCGTGTACGCCCGGTTCCCGATCGCCCTCGCCACAGGACTCGGCATCAACGCGCTGCTGGCCGCCAGCATCGTGACGAAGATGAGCTGGCCTCAGGCGATGGGCCTGATCGTCTGGGAAGGCGTCATCATCACAGTGCTGGTGCTCACCGGCTTCCGTAAGGCCGTCTTCCGGGCTGTCCCGCACTCCCTGCGAATCGCCATCAGCGTCGGCATCGGCTTGTTCATCGCGCTCATCGGTCTTCGTGACTCCGGCTTCGTACGCAAGCCGGTCGGTTCGCTCCCGGTGGAGCTGGGCATCAACGGCAACCTGTTCGGCTGGCCCACGCTGATCTTCGTCCTCGGCCTGATCCTCGTCATCGTGCTCTTCGTCCGCAAGGTCAAGGGCGCGCTGCTCATCTCCATCCTCGGCATGACGGTCGTTTCCATCATCCTCGAGCTGATCGTCAAGAACGGGCCGGCCTTCGGCGCCGACGGGAGCGTGCACCCCACCGGTTGGCAGCTCAACGTGCCGGCGATCCACGGCAGCATCTTCCAGCTCCCCGACCTGCACCTGCTGTTCCGCGTCGACATGTTCGGCGCCTTCACTGCGAAGCCGGGCGGCCCGACGGTCGTGCTGAGCGTCATCATGACGATCTTCGCCCTGCTGCTCAGCGACTTCTTCGACACCATGGGCACGATCTTCGCCGTCGGTAGCGAGGCCGGTCTGCTCGACAAGCACGGCAACCCGCCGTACATGCAGCAGATCCTGATCGTCGACTCCGTCGCCGCGATCGCCGGCGGTCTCGGATCCGTGTCGTCCAACACGTCCTACATCGAGTCCGCATCGGGCGTCGGCGAAGGCGCCAGGACCGGTCTGGCCTCGGTCGTCACCGGCGCCGGGTTCCTCGTCGCCCTGCTGCTGAGCCCGCTCGTCAACGTCGTACCGTCAGAGGCCGCGGCCCCGGTCCTGGTCCTCGTCGGCTTCCTCATGATGCAGCAGGTGGCAGAGCTCGACTGGCGCGATCTGGAGGAGGCCATCCCGGCCTTCCTCACGATGGTGCTCATGCCGTTCACGTACTCGATCACCAACGGCATCGGCGCGGGCTTCGTGGTGTACGCGCTGATCAAGCTCTTCCGTGGCAAGGCCAAGCAGGTCCACCCGCTCATGTGGGTGATCG